>JBLIKS010000044.1:0-14115 GCA_047635555.1 Candidatus Azotimanducaceae bacterium | reverse complement strand
GGGATGCTCACCGGTGGCATTGCACTCCAGCAGGAGTTGCAAGTTCCAGCGGCCCTGATCGTGGCACTCAACGGCATTGTCGTGTTGTTCGTTGTTGCCAGCCTCAAGCTGAAGACTCGCCTGCGCACATGGGCCGAGGCGGTGGGCAGCGGAGGCGCTGGATCTCTGTCAACCGCAACCGCAACTGCAACTGAAACAGCAACTGAAACAGCGGCGTCGGAGTCATCCAATGGGTGACTTTTTCACGATCTCGGTGCTCGTTGCCACCCTTGCCTCGGGCATCCGCTTGGCCACACCGTTCCTGCTCGCTGGCCTTGGCGAAACAATCGGCCAACGCAGCGGTGTCCTCAACCTCGGTGTCGAAGGCGTCATGCTGCTTGGCGCGTTCTCGGCGTACTACGTCACCCTCGAGTCAGGCAGCGCCGTTTACGGAATCCTGGGTGCGATCGTTGTCGGTCTCGTCATGGGGCTGATCTATGCGTTCGTCACTCTGATCATGCATGCCGAGCAGGGCATTAGCGGTATCGGCGTGTATTTGTTCGGCCTCGGGTTCACCGACTTGCTGTTCCAGAAAAACGTTGGAACCCCGAAGCCGATCCGCGGCTTGGGTGAAGTCAACATTCCACTGCTCAGCGACATTCCGAAGGTGGGCGAGATTCTCTTTCAACACAGCGTGCCGGTGTACTTCGCCTTTGCCCTCGTGCCCCTCGTCTGGTTCATGATCAACAAAACGACGTTCGGTCTGAACATTCGTGCTGTCGGCGAAACGCCGGAGGCCGCGGACACGCTCGGGGTGAGCGTCAACATGACTCGACTCGCCACGATGTTGATCGGAAGCACGATGGCGTCGCTCGCCGGTGCGGCGCTTGCGCTCGAGGTCGGGATCTTCCAGCAGAATCTCACATCGGGTCAGGGCTTTATTGCCATCGCACTCGTCTACTTCGGTGCATGGCGCTCGTACGGCGTGATGCTGGGCGCCTTGCTCTTCGGCATCGTGCAGGCCACCGTGTTGCAATTGAAGACACTGGGCATTGTCGAAGGCGCCAACTCCAGCCTGATGGCGATGGCGCCCGCAGTGCTGACCATCGTCGTGCTCGTCATCGTGAGTCGCCGGGTGGCTGCACCTGGCGCGCTCACCCGACCATTCGACCGTTCGGCGTGAGAATCCAATCGTTCACGCAGCAGCACCAGTTTCATTCCAACAACAAGGGGAGCATTATGAAAGCAACATCAACCAGAGTCATCGCATCAGCGGTGACTGCACTCGCACTCGTCGCTGCAAGCTGTGGCGGAAGTGATGACGCAGCTGACGCGCCCGCTGACGACGCGCCGACCGTAACCGAAGCTGAGGCAGAAGCACCAGCGGACGATCCGGCCGAACCGGCTGAACCAGCCGCCGAGTCGATCCGGATCGGCATCGTGGCGCCGAGCGCCGAGAACGATCTGGCATGGACGCAGTCGATGGTCGACTCGGTGAACCGCGTCGCCGACGGCCGTGAGGTTGAAGTGGCGATTTCCGGTGGCCTGTTCGTCGTCGAAGACGCTGCTGCAGCCATTCGTGGATACGCCGAAGACGGGTTCGACCTCGTGATCGCCCACGGCACTCAGTTCGGTGGTCCGCTTCAAGAAATCGCCGATGATTTCCCCGAGGTGTCGTTTGCACTCGGTACGTCGACCGACTTCTTCGGTAAGGACAACATCTACGCCTACTCGGTCGATGCCGGCGAGGGTGGCTACGTCAACGGAGTGATGGCAGCACAGCTCACACAGTCGAACGTGATCGGCGTTGTGGGCCCCGTGCCAGCAGGTGACGCCAAGCTCTATATCGACGGCTTCGTAGCGGGTGCGCAAGCGCAAAACCCTGACGTCGCGGTGAACGTCAACTACATCGACTCCTTCGGCGATGTGCTGCTTGCATCGGAAGCTGCAAAGGCTTTCGTCGAGAGCGGCGCCGACGTTCTGACCGGTACAGCACAGATGGTTGTCGGCGCAACCGGCGTTGCTGCTGAAGAAGGCATCCCGTGGTTCGGCACACAGTCAAACCAGGCCGACCTTGGCCTCGACATCGTCGTTGCATCGCAGGTGTACCACTGGGAAGTCGTGTTGAACACGATCCTCGACCAGATCGCCGCAGGCAAACTCGGCGGCGAAGCATTCGTGATCTCGCTCAGCAACGGTGGTCTCGAGATGGAGTTCAACGACGGCTACGCGCTCGACGCTGATATTCAGGCCAGTGGCGTCGCCACGATCGCCGGCCTCTCGGATGGTTCGATCACCGTTCCCGCTGGCGAGTGACGAACACCTGAACACGAACACCTGAACACGAACACCTGAACACGAACACCGTGAACATGTGAACACTTGAAAGCCGTGCAATGAAGATCTGACCTGGGAGCACCCGATGACCACACCGATGTTGCAGATGACTGGAATCACCAAACGATTCCCTGGCGTCGTCGCGAACGATGGTGTCGATCTGACGGTGCTCCCCGGCCAGGTACACACGCTCCTCGGCGAGAACGGCGCCGGCAAGAGCACCCTGATGAAGATCCTCTACGGGCTGTACACGCCTGATGAGGGAACGATCGAACTCAACGGATCGCCGGTCACGATCACTTCACCAACCGACGCGATCCGCCAGGGGATCGGGATGATCCACCAGCATTTCATGTTGGTGCCGACCCTGACCGTCGCCGAGAACGTGGCGCTCGGGCTCGGTGGCAAACGAGGAATGGCCAAGATGGGCCCCGTGAAGAAGCGCCTCGCTGAAGTATCGGAACGGTACGGCCTGCACGTCGACCCAGATGCGCGTATCTGGCAGCTTGCCGTTGGCGAACGCCAGCGGGCCGAGATCCTCAAGGCGCTGTACCGCGATGCACAACTGCTCGTCCTCGATGAGCCGACGGCGGTCTTGACGCCACCCGAAGTCGATGATCTTTTCGTCACGTTGCGTCAGATGCAAGACGATGGCAAAGGCTTGATCTTCATCTCGCACAAGCTGCACGAGGTCATGGATCTCTCCGACGAGATCACCGTGTTGCGCAACGGCAAAGTGTCTGGCCACACCCGCCCGAGCGAGTCATCGCGTGAGCAGCTCGCCGAGCTGATGGTCGGCCGTCCGGTCGAACTGACTCGAAACGTGCCGCCGCAACAAGTCGGAAAACCCAAGCTGACCGTCGACGACCTCGATGTCGTTGGCGACCGCGGCAACCTCGCGGTCAAGGACCTGTCGATCTGTGTGCACGCCGGTGAAATTGTCGGTATTGCCGGGGTGTCTGGCAACGGCCAACGCGAGCTCGCCGAAGCGATTTTCGGTCTGCGTCCGATTGCTCGCGGCGGCGTGAACATCGCCGGCGACTGGGTGCGATCGCCGAGCCCGAGCAAAGTACGCGCCAAAGGCCTGTCGTACGTTCCAGAAGAGCGCATGCGAGACGGCGCGATCGGCGAATTCACCGTCGCCGAAAACATGATGCTCGTCGACTACAAGACTCATCCGTACACGAAGAACGGCCTCCTCAATCGGTCGGCGATCGAAGCGCGCTGCGAGGGCCTCGCCGCCGAGTACCGCGTCAAGACGCCGAACATCGACACGCCGACAAAGAACCTGTCGGGGGGCAATATCCAGAAGGTTGTCATCGCCCGCGAGTTCAGTTGCGACGCCGACGTCTTGGTCGTTGCCCAGCCGACTCGCGGCGTCGACATCGGTGCGGCCGAGTACATCCATGAACGGCTGCTGCAGCAGCGTGCCTGCGGCGCAGCGATCCTGCTGATCTCCGAAGACCTCGACGAGGTCATGGAGTTGTCGGACCGGATCATTGTGCTGCTCGAAGGCGAGATCATGGGCGAAGTGGTCCGGGCCGACTTCAACGTCAACGACATCGGCTTGTTGATGTCCGGTGTGACGTCGTCGGCCTGACGGTCGTCGACGGTCGTCGGCCGAGCTCGCTCACGCTCGGGTCATGGCCTCTTCTTGCCCGGCCCCGCTGCCGCTCGCTTGCACTCGATCGTCTACTTGGATGTCTTGCCACGCGTGAGCGGCTTGCCCAATCGCGACTTCGCCGACGCCAACGGCATGGTTGACATTGCGAATACTGCACCTGCGACCTGAGCCGGCGCCCGGGCGGCCTCGGCCAGTCCTCGCCCGAGAGTGGCCCCCGCCCGTCGTCCCGATGGCCGGCTGATCCAACCCTGAGCGACGAACACTCCGATCGACCCGATGGCGAACAGCACCATTAAAATCGTCACTGCGATCCAGCCCCAGCTGCTGTTGATCGTTGGAAGGTTTGGATGGTTCATGCCGAAGAACCCGACGACCAACGACAACGGAAGCAGGACAGCGGCATAGATCGTCAGCACCTTGGAGACTTCAGTCGCCGACCTGGCTTCAGCAGCGCGGTAGGCATCGACGGTCTCGGCAAGCGCTGACCGCGCGGTATCGAGGCTGTAGGCCGTGCGCTGTGCCACATCGAACACATCGGAGAATCGTCGACGCGCCAGGTCAGTCAGTAGCTCCGACTCACTTGTTCGGACCAGGTCGAGGGTTTCACGTTGCGGGTGGACAATTCGACGCAAAGACGAGACGTCGCTCCGCACCGCTGCGACGTCATTGAGCAGCTGGCGATCCGCCACCAACGCTTGCTCGATCATGCCGTCGACACGCAAGTCGAAGGCATCGACAATTGCAAGGATCCGGCGTGTGACGCCGTCTGCCAGTCGCGCTGCGACTTCTCCACTCCCACCCGCCAGCAGAGCTGGGTGGGACATCACAGCTGTCCGCATTGCGTGCACAGCCGGTGACGGCCCGCTGTGCACCGTGACCAGCGCCCGTTGGGTGATGAAGCAATCGAGTTCGTACGTCTCGACCCGTTCATTGCTGCGCAGCCCGTGCAACACCAGCAAGGCATGGTCACCGAAGTCATCGAACTTCGGGTGGTCCAACTCATTGAACGCATCGTGCGTTGCCAACTCGTCAATGCCGAGCAGTGCAAACCAACCTGGCGAACCTTCGTCGTCAGATTCGCGCTCGACGTCGATCCACGCCCAGCCCTCGGGGAGCGCACCGTCGAATTCGTTGGTCACGATAAGCCGGCCGTCGTCGAGAACAATGCTGTTGATGATCACTCGGCAAGTCTCGCGTTCTGATTGCCACCAGCGCTGTTCTTCAGCCGCCTCTGCCGTCTTTGATTCGCGCTGGCCTCTTCTGCATGCACGCGTCGACGCGTGCTCTGCGAGACTTTCCAAATGGCTGATCATCTGGTTCCGACCGTTGACATCTCGGCGCCGTCCGATTCGATGTTGAGTGAGCTCGATCAGGCGTGTATTGATCACGGCTTCTTTCTGCTGAGTGGGCATGGGCTCGATGAGTTGATCGAACAAACGTGGGCAGTCACCGAACAGTTCTTCGCTGGTGACCGTGCGAGCAAGCTGGCGGTGATGCGCGACGCCGACAACCCGCTTGGGTACTTCGACCGGGAGTTGACAAAGCGCAAGCGCGACAGCAAGGAAGTGTTCGACTTCACGGACCCTGCTGACCCTCGGACCGACCAGCACAACCGTTGGCCTGCTGACGCCGACACGTTCCACGACACCCTCGTTGAGTTCTACGACGCCTGCAGTGATCTTGCCGTGCGAGCCAACGAACTTGTGCACCGTGCGCTTGCATTCGCGACGGCAAGCGACATCGACGCGACCACCAGCGTCGGCAGCCGCACGACGAGTTCTGTGCGGTTGAACCACTACCCGGTCGGTGATCCAGTGCCGGAAGGCGAACGAGCTGGCCTGCATGACCTCGGCGACACAGCGCTCGGCTACCACACCGACCCGGGGGTTCTCACCCTGCTGCTTCAGGACATGACTGGCGGGCTGCAAGCCCAAGCCGTCGATGGGAGCTGGGTCGACATCGAACCGACGCCCGGCACGATTGTTGTCAACCTTGCCGACGCCATGCAGGTCTGGACCAATGATCGATACCGCGCAGCCGTGCACCGGGTCATTCCAATGACGGCGAGCGACCGGTACAGCATCCCGTACTTTTTCAATCCGCCGCGTGACGCTGTCGTCGAGCCAATTCCGGGGCTTGCGGGAGATGCGAAGTACGCAGGGTTCCGCTGGCGGGACTACATGCGAGCGCGAACCGACGACAATTTCGCCGACGCAGGTGCCGAAGACGCGCAGATCACCGACTACTTGCTCACGCCCTGAGACACGAGAGCTGGCCGTGATCAGGACACGTTGAACGAGGGCTGCGCCGAACAGGTCCGGATGTCCGGGTCGGTTTCGATCGGCAAGGCGCCGAATCGTGTGATCCACTCGTCGACGTCGCCAGACAGCAGTTGCGAGAGGACAAATTCGAGCTCAACCAGTGCAATGTCGCGGGCGCTCACCCTGAATGCGGTCGTCCCAAGCATGCCGACGAGATCGAAGGCGCCAGGATCGCTGGTACTCCGATGGATCCATGCCGGCTGACCTCGGAAGGTCTCCGGTGCGTACTGGCGGTCTCCGTACGCTGCTTCGGCAATCGATCCGTTTGGATACTGCGCGAGCGTCACGACGGTGTTGATAACGCCGACTGATACAGGGAGGCCGAAGGTGAACTCATTGACGCTCGGGCCTTCTGAAATCAGCTGCCACCCGTCAGGCAGGACGACGTTGATTGCCCCATCGGTCACCGACATTGACTGCAGGAGCCGGTTGAGTTCCAATCTGAAGGGCGGGAACCCAGGACCTTCGGCGATGGTCAGCGAACCGCACGAAATGTTGGCCGTGTAAGCCCCTGCCTCATTCGGTTCCGACAGCTTGAAGCCATCGAACTCACGTAGCGGCGCCGTAGGGATGGTCTCGCCAGCTTCGTCGGTGGCCGGCGGTTCCGGTGCAGGCGGTTCGAGGCCGTCGGCTTCGCGTAATTCAATGGTGGTGAGGTCCGCGGCGCGCAGCATGAGGGTCGAACCACCGAGTCGCATCGGGGTGACCCTCAGCTCGTCGAGCCGAGTGCGTTCAGGTGGGAGCAGAAGCGGGGATGCGGCCGATCCAGGGATCGGTGGCGTGGTCGTGGTCGGCGCAGTGGTGGGGCGTGGCGGTTCAATGACTGCGACTCGCTCTGGTTCGGTGGCGACCGTGGTCGTTCGCTCTGGGCTGGTGTCGGGTGTCGCCTGGTTGAGCGAGGTTCCGGTGTCGCGCGATGCAGAGAATGCGAGGCCTCCGATGGCGACGGCGCCGAGCATGGCGAGTGCAGCGAGTCGGAGGGCGTTCGAGCGACGCGTGTTCGGCGATCGCACCTCCATTGCTTTGTGTTCGGTTTGGGCACGCATCGCCACGTCGAAGAGCAGTTCGCGCACGTGTCGCTGTTCGTCGGCACGCATCGGGCCGACGTCGGGTCGCGCTGCCTCGACAACTTGGATGGGGTTCACGACAGGTCCTCTGCTTCGTCGTCGACCGGTTCGGTCGGTCGCTCGTCGGTTTCGTCGGTTTCGGTTTCGTTGGCGGTGTCGCCAACGCGCCGGCGGAGTTCTTTACGCACGGCGCTGAGCCTCGACCGGACGTTGCCCTGAGGTATCCCCGTGGCTGCCGAGACGAGTGCTGAGGAGCAACCTTCCCAAGCGACCAGGAACAGTAGGTCGCGGTCTTCGGGTTCAAGTTCGGCGACCGCGGCCATGACCTTGGCCGTGCTGGCCACGGCAGCGTCGTCGGCGTCTGAAGACAGGAGCGGATCGGTGACACGCGGTATCGACCCTGACCCGGTGGCGTGTTCGTCTGTCCAGTTCAGCAGCCGCCCACATTCGGTTGCGCTGTGACGGCGGAGGAATGCGGTCGTGATCGCAAGCAGCCAACCGAGATCGCTGCTGGCCTTTTCTGGACGTCGGGCCTGTTGCCCGAGGGCGTGTTCGAATACGTCCTTCACGACGGTGACGGCAGCATCTCGGCCGACACGGCGCGCAGCGTATGAATACACGGCCCCCACATGCTTGTCGTAGAGGCGTGCCGCCATTGGCCCGTTCAAGCTCACGAGGACATCATGCCAACGGTGCACCCCGATCGGGTGTCACGAGAGCGTCAGAGCGCGACCGGATTGCGCGGCGCACTGCCGGAGACCACGTCGGAGACATTGCTGGCAGCGGCAGCTGCCATGGCTCCTCGCGTTTCGACGGTCGCTGATCCGAGGTGTGGAACGAGGACGGCGTTGTCGCATTCGAGTAAGCCCGAGTGAACGGCAGGTTCGTTCTCGAACACGTCGAGGCCGGCACCGGCGATGGCCCCGTTCTGCAGTGCAGCGACGAGCGCTGCTTCGTCGACGATGGGCCCGCGGGCGGTGTTGATCAGAAATGCAGAAGGCTGCATCTTTGCCAGCGTCTCAGCATTCATCAGATGGTGCGTTGCCTCGGAATACGGGCAGTTGAGCGAAACGACGTCGCTCTGGGTGAGTAGTTCGTCGAGACTGACAAGGGTCGCGCCGAGTTCGGACTCGATCGCAGCGTCGACGGTTTTGCGGTTGTTGTAAATGATCCGCATACCGAATGATCGTGCACGCCGGGCCATGGCGACCCCGATGCCGCCCATGCCGACGATGCCGAGCGTGCGCCCTTGGAGGCCGGTGCCCAGCATCATGAACATGCCCCATTGCCAGGGTTCCTCGGAACGGATCAGCCGTTCGCCTTCGCCGAGGCGACGAGTGACCATGAGGAGGAGGCCCATGGCGAGGTCAGCGGTGGCGTCCGTGAGGACTCCGGGTGTGTTCGACACCACGACGCCACGGGCCGCACACGCTGCGACGTCGATGTTGTTGTAGCCGACTGCGACGTTGGCCACCATCTTGAGGTTCGGCGCGGCGTCGAGGAACGCAGCGTCGACCCGGTCGGTCAGCAATGTGACAGCGATGTCGGCGGTGGCAAGTTGCTCGTCGCGGACGTCTGTTGGAATCACGGTGTCGTCGTCCCAGGCCCAGACCTCAGCACCGTCGATGGCACGCAGGATTTGAAGGCCGGCCTCGGGAATGCGGCCGGTGACGACAATGCGCGGGGTGCTGATGGGGTCACTCATGCGTTGATCCATGCTGCAAGCTTGCCGAGGCCCTCGGTGATGTCTTCGACCGAGATGCCGGAGTATGCGAGACGGATGTACTTGTGTGTTTCGCCGGGCTGGGGCCGACCGAAGTGGTGGCGTGTGCAGAACGAGACGCCGGTGTTTTGCAGGGCCGCGGTGGCGAAGTCGCCGACGTCTGTGAAGCCCATATGTTCCATTGCATCAGTCGCATTGGGGAAAAGATAGAACGTCGACTCGGGTGTGGCGCACGTGATCCCTTTGATCTGGGCGAGACCAGCAGCGGCGGCATCGCGGCGGCGTTGCAGCTCAGCGAGCATCGGTGCGGCGCCCTCGGGATTCGCAATCGCTTCGACGCCTGCGGCTTGCACGAAGTGAGTGGTGCAGCTCTCGTCGTTGGTGTTCAGCTTGGCAATCATCTGCGCGACCTCGATTGGCGCTGCTGCACATCCAAGCCTCCATCCTGTCATTGCGAACTTTTTGGAGAAGGTGTACAAGATCACCGTGCGCTCGGCCATTCCGGCAAGCGAAGCGATTGAGGTGGACGTACCCGAGTACCTCATCTCGAAGTAGGCCTCATCAGACAGCACCCACAGGTCATGCTCGATTGCAATATCGGCAATGGCCTGCATTTCTTCGAGGCTGCTTTCGCAGCCGAGCGGGTTCTGCAGGTTGTTGTAGATAATCGCCTTGGCGCCGGACGCCGCGAGGTCACGGATCTGGTCGAGGTCGATCCCGAAGCCCGTGGGGGTTTCGTGGTAGCGGTACGGCATCGGCCTGCCGCCGAAATATTCGACCTGGCTCTCGTAGATCGGGTAGCCGGGGTTCGGGTAGAGCACGCCGTCGCCTGGGTTCATCAGTGTCTGGATGAACTTGGTGATCACTGGCTTGCCGCCTGGCTGCACGACAATGTTGTCGGGCGTGAGCGACATGGAGCGGTCGCCGCCGATGTTCGCGGCGAGTGCTTCGCGCAGCGGTGCAATGCCGGCGGCTGGGCAATAGCCCGTTTTGCCGTCGGCGATCGCAACGTTCATTGCTTCAACGATGTTGCCGGGGGTAGGGAGATTGATGTCGCCGAGGTGAAACGGGTAGATCCGGTTGCCCTTGGCGCCCCACTCAGCGGCTGCTTGGGAGACAGCGAAAGCCGTTTCGGTACCAAGGTGATCGAGTCGTCTCGCCAGCGCCATGGGTGAGTTCCGTTTCTATGCATGCGCGCCGACCGAGGTGGGCGTTTGTTGAATCGACCGACGTTAACAGAATGTCAAAGGGGTCGGTCCACAATATGGAATCGGTCCACCATGCGGGACAGCCGTTGAGCCTGGGTTCAAGGTCGAAGGACCGCAGCCTTTTGACCCAGCATCGGCGATACTTGAGAGATGAAGCGATCTCCGCTGCGCCACGTGTCGATTCACGGTCACGCCGTTGGGTACCGGAGGATGGGTCCAACGCATCCGACCAACGACACGCAGACCATTCTGCTGATCCACGGGCTCGCTGGGAGTTCCAAGACCTGGGATGCCGTGATGCCCGTGCTCGCCGAGCAGTTCGACGTGATCGCCCCCGACCTCCTCGGACACGGGGAATCGGCAAAGCCAAGCGGCGATTATTCGCTCGGCGCATTTGCGAGCGGTCTTCGAGACTTCCTCGCGGTGCTCGATGTTTCGACCGTCACGATCGTCGGGCATTCATTCGGCGGGGGTGTGGCAATGCAGCTCGCTTACCAACATCCGCATCTGCTCGACCGGCTGGTTCTTGTGGGCAGCGGCGGCCTCGGTCGCGAAGTCAGCTGGCTGCTCCGGCTCCTGTCGTTGCCGGGCTTTGAGTACGTGATGCCGCTGGGGTTTCCGAAGCCGATCGTCGATCTCGGGACGAATGTCGGTCGATTTGCCGGCCGACGCGGGTTTCGGAGCAAGCGTCTCGCCGAGATGTGGCGGGCGTATTCGTCGCTCGCGGGTGCACCGAATCGGAGCGCGTTCGTCCGCACCATGCGGGGCGTGATCGAACCCGGCGGGCAGACGGTCAATGCCACCGATCGGTTGTATTTGGCAGCACGCGTTCCGACGCTCATCGTGTGGGGCGATCGTGACGGGATCATCCCGGTCGAGCACGCTTATTCAGCGCATGCCGAGATTGGACGAAGTCGACTTGAAATCATGGACGGGCTCGGTCACTTCCCACACGTCGATGACCCAGAGCGGTTCGCCGAGGTGCTCATCGACTTCTTGCTGACCACCGAAGCAGGTCCGGTCGGGCCCGAACTGCTGCGTGACGTGATCCGCGGGAACGTCAGCTGAGTCAGCGCTCTCGGCGGACCACGATCGATGCCTGGCCGTTGGCCTCATCGTGGAGCAGTACGCTGACGTCGTCTCGAGCGAACGCATCGATCAGCTCGCCGGCTGGGGCGTGAAATGTACCTGGCTCGCCCTCAAGGCCGACCGCTGACAGCACCGTCAGGATGAGTACGCCGCCAACACGGAGGCGGCTGACGAACTGGCCGTAGAGCACCGGGGATCGATAGCGCTGGCAAACGATCACCGCAAGATCGTTGAATGCTGGCGGCAGCCCCTCGTCAGTGTCGCAAACATCAGCTCGGAGTTGGTGGCCGTGTGGTTGCTTGGTGCGGGTCAACCGACCGATCGCGACGGATGAAACATCGAGTGCGGTGACTGCCAGCCCTCGCTCGGCCAGCCAGAGGGCTTGCGCACCGAGCCCGCACGCGATGTCGAGCGCCGGCCCGGCTGTCGGTATGACGTCGAGTAGCTCGGGGTGTGCGGTGATGACGTCGGGAGGCGTTGCCGCGACCGAATCGGGCGCCGCAGCCCAGCGTTCGTCCCAGCGCTTCCGGTCGGAGTCCATCCGAGCAGCCTTGCACACGGCGTGACGGGGCGAACCTGCGGCGACGAGGTGCTGTGACGTCAGCCGAGATCCTCGGTCTGGCGGGGTAACCGTGGGATGCTTGGTCGTGTGACTGACATCGACGCCGCCGACACACAGACCGACAATGCCTGGCTGTCCGAGGACGAACTCGGACTCGTTCGTTCGCGGATGCCGATTGTCTACGTCGATGCCGTGCCGGTGCGCGTTGATGGGATGGGCAACGTCGAAGAAGTTGGCATGCTGCTCCGTCAGGGTGCCGGTGGATCGATCAGCCGGATGGTCGTCAGTGGACGTGTGCTCTATGGCGAGCGGGTGCGCGCAGCCCTGATGCGTCATTGCGAGAAGGATCTTGGCCCTATGGCGCTTCCGAGGGTGCCGGCCAACCCAACGCCGTTCACCGTTGCTGAGTACTTCCCTGACCCTGCAGTGTCAGGCTTCCACGACCCACGTCACCACGCGGTCAGCCTGGCCTACGTCGTCCCGGTCGACGGCGAATGCGAGCCCACTCAAGAGGCGCTCGACCTTCATTGGTTCACCCCCGAAGAGGCCGTCAGCGACGACGTCGTGCTCGAGATGACCAGCGGTCACGACCGCCTGATCCGTCTCGCCCTTGCTCACGTCGGCAAGCTGCCATAGGCAGCGCTCAAACTCGTACGAGAAATACGAGAATGAGCCTCGCCGCCGACCACTGAAGGGCGTAATCTGGCACACCAGATGACGAATGGAGATGGAATTCACCGGACTGTCAGTGCGCTGAGAACAGCGCTCGCGGGCAAGCCCATGGTGCGTTTCGATGCTCCCCGCCTGGTTGGTCCAACGCCCCAGGCCGGGCGAATGCTCGAACGGATCGAGAGCCACGGTAAACACGTTGAAATGGTGTGGGACGACAATGTTGTCCTCCATACGCACCTCCGAATGACCGGCTCGTGGCACATTTATCGCCACGGTGAGCAGTGGCACAAGCCGTACCAGCAGGTGGCTGTGGCGATCGAAGTCGATGGCTGGGTCGCGGTGTGCTTCAATGCTCCGACCGTCGAAACGTACCGTCTCCCCGACAAGCGACGCCACCCGGGAATGGGGCGCCTCGGTCCCGATCTCTGCCAGCCCGGCACCGACCTCGGTGGGGTAGTCAACCTGCTCTTGTCGTATCGAGACGGTGCGGCTCAGATTGGTGAAGTCCTGCTTGACCAGCGCGTGATGAGTGGTGTTGGCAACGTTCACCGGTGCGAAGTGCTGTGGGCGCAAGAGCTGAGTCCGTTCGCTCGGGTTGACGCATTGTCCGAGCACGATGCGGTTGGCATTGTCAATACGGCCGCCACGATGTTGCGGGCCAACCTGGAGCGCTCGAACCGGTACGCAGTGGCCAGTGTTGGGAGTGGCGTGGCGGTCTATGGGCGCAACGGGCAGCAATGTCATCGTTGCGGTGAAACCATCAACAGCCGGCCGCTTGGTCAACATGGCCGGATCCTGTATTGGTGCCGGGGATGCCAGAACCATCTCAGCCCGCCGCAGGCCGCCCGGTCCGACGACACGCCAATGGACCCGCATCCTGCGGCCCAGCTCTACCTCGCCTCGCTCCCCTGGAACCGCTGAGGCGACTCAGTTTTTTTTTGGGGGGGGGAAGGGGGCTTCCCAGGCTCGGAGTTCGGCCACAAGGCGCTCGTCGCGCCAGCATGACAATGGGCTGTCACGGTCAGGCGCGGCCGAGGATTTTCGTGACCTTGATTTCAAGGACGACCCGGTCGTCGCGTTCCTTGGGTTGCTGATAGCGAGCTGTGTAGCCGTCGATGCCGGGTTGCACGTCGTTGGTCACCAGGCGAACCGGGCCCTCGAGGGTCAGCCAGCGGCCACCATCGACCTGACAAACAGCGCCATGCTGACCTTGCGCTTCCATTCGCCCGACGTTGATGGCCTTCTGTGAAGTTGCCCAGGTGATGACCCGAGCAACCTGTGCATCAGGGTCGTAGCTAAACCCGACCGCGACGACATGCGGGGACCCGTCGGTCCGCAACGTGGTCAGCGTTGCGAGATGCCGTTCCGCAAGGAACTCCAGGACGGAGTCGTCGAGCTGATCAATGTCGAGCGCCATGCAGTGAGTCTGCCTGATTATTCAGTCGCGATTGCTTCGAGCACGTCCATATTGCTTGCCTTGAACGACGGGTAGAGCGAAGCTGCGAGGCCAGCGAGCACTGCAAAGACCATGAC
>JBLIKS010000043.1:0-14132 GCA_047635555.1 Candidatus Azotimanducaceae bacterium | reverse complement strand
TTCTTGTACGTGTCGAGGTACGTGATCTCGGCGACGTCGTCGCGCTTGGCTGGCTTGAAGTCGGTGCCCGTCGTGTACGCAACGGGCAGCAGCCCGGCCTGTGTCATGTGGTCGGGGATGCCGAGGAGCTCGGCGGCTTCTTGTTCCTTGCCGAGATGCAGGGTGGTGAGGCAGCTGCCGAGGCCGCGGCTGCGCAGCGCGAGCTGGAAACTCCACATTGCCGGCATGATCGAGCCCATCAGCCCGGCAGCGGCGTTGGCACTGTTGTCTTGCAGCCGACCGATGATCAGCGGGATCACGAGGACCGGCACCTCACCGAGCTTCTGAGCCAGGAAGTTTGCCGAGTCGATGACGCGGCCCTGCTGGGTCTCTGCGTCAGCCTGATCGGCAGCCGCCGCAAGGTAGTCGCCACCCGCTTCGCGGTACAGCTTGGCGAGTGCTTCCTTCTTCTCGGCATCGCGGATGACCATCCATCGCCAGCCCTGCTGGTTGGATCCAGTTGGGGCCTGCACCGCGAGCTGGAGGCACTCGAGAAGCACATCGTCGGGCACTTCCCGACCGAAGTCGAGGCGTTTACGCACCGCACGCGTGGTCGACAGAAGTGCGTCAGTTTGATCGAGATCGAAGTCCATGCCACCCATGTTGGCCGGAGTCGGTGGAGCCAGATGTCATCGGCGGCACAGCACTGGATCGTGGCGGGCGTCGCTCCACCGTGTCTCGCCGAAGCGGACCAGGCATGCTGGTGGGGTGTCGACTCCGATTTCCATCCTTGACCTTGCGCTCATCGGTGCTGACGAAACCGCTGCCGACGCGTTCCGGACGAGCGTGGCGATCGCGCAGCGCGCCGAACAACGCGGGTACGAACGCATCTGGTACGCCGAGCATCACAACATGGCGTCGATCGCGTCATCAGCGACCAGCGTGCTCATCGCCCACGTTGCTGCGCACACGTCGTCGATCCGTCTCGGTTCGGGCGGCATCATGTTGCCCAACCATTCGCCACTTGCAATCGCCGAGCAGTTCGGCACACTCGCCACGTTGCACCCGGATCGAATCGACCTCGGTCTTGGTCGGGCGCCGGGCAGCGATCAGAACACGATGCGGGCCATGCGCACCGACCCTCGTGCGTCGGACCGATTCCCCGACGACATTCGCGAGCTACAGGGCTACCTGGGCGCCGCGTCGATCGTTCCCGGCGTCATTGCAGTACCGGGTGCCGGCACCAACGTGCCGCTCTACATCCTCGGTTCGTCACTCTTTGGTGCACGCCTGGCCGCGAGGTTTGGGCTGCCGTATGCCTTCGCTTCGCACTTTGCCCCGACGCATTTGCCCGATGCAATCGCGACCTATCGCAACGAGTTCCAACCGTCCGAGCAGCTGACCGAGCCCTATGCCATGGCCGGCATCAACGTCATCGCATCAGAAACTGAAGACGATGCCGAACGGCAACGAGTCGATGTGAGCCGCCGACGGATCGCCCGTTTCGTCACCCCGAGCCGCGAGCTCAGTCCTGCCGAGGCCGACGATCTCCTCGCGTCACCGCAGGGCCAACAGATCGCCCAGATGATGCACTACACGGCTGCCGGCACTCCCGAAACGGTGTATCGCTACCTCGAGAACTTTGCCGAAGCTGTCGGTATCGACGAGTTGATGACGGTGCACCCGTCACCGACGATCGATGAGCGTCTCCGCTCCATCGATCTGCTCGCAGACGCCCGAGACGCAGTTTCTGTCGCTGTCTGACGCTGGCGGGCTGCCAAGCTGTCAAGTTCGCACTGTCTCATTTGTGTGAGCCATTGCGGCGTCGGTTTCCGCAATCGCTGACAGAAATCGCCGAGGGCCCGGCACCCTCGTGGGACCGGGCCCTCAGCTGGGGGACGGGGACGGGGACTTTGCAGCGTCAGTCGGTGTCGGAGCTGGCGGCTTCTTTGGCCATCTCGGCGCGGACTTCGTCCATGTCGAGCGCCTTAACCTGACCGATGAGGTCGTCGAGCGCGTGGCCGGGCAGCGCACCTGGCTGCGAGAAAATTTGGATGCCGTCACGGAAGATCATGAGCGTCGGGATCGAACGGATCTCGAGAGCGCCGGCGATCTCGTGCTCGGCTTCGGTGTCGATTTTCGCGAAAGTAATTTCGGGGTTCTTTTCAGACGCCGCTTCGAAGGTCGGTCCAAAGGACTTACAGGGGCCGCACCATTCGGCCCAAAAGTCAACGAGCACGATGCCGTCGGCTGTGACGGTTTGCTGAAACTGGTCACTGGTGAGATCGATTGTTGCCATGAGCTGTTCTCCTTGTTTGGGGGCACCGTCTTCAACCAACCGGGCAAGGCAACTATTCCCTCGATGCGCCGTGGCAGAGCAACCGATGCAAGAAAGGCGACGCGATGCGGGGGCCAGCAGGCCGAGCGCTTCGCGTCAGTAGAGATTGGTTAGTAGAGATCGTTCAGCGAAGCAGTGGGTGGCGCCATGGGCGCGAACCGTTCCACGCGAAGCGTACGTGCCGGCCGCGAGTAGTGGTACCCCTGCACAACTCGGATCCCGCCCGCAGCAACTGCGCGGGCCATCTCATCGTTTTCGACACCCTCTGCGACGAGGCGAAGTCCGAGTCGATTGACCAGCGCGACGACTGAGTCGACAAACGGGTCGTCTTGACGCTGGCTCATCATCCGGGCGACAAACCGGCGCTCGATTTTGAGCTCGTCGACGTCGAAGAGGTCGAGCCGGGCCAAGGACGATGCCGCCTGTCCGAAATCAGCCAACGAAAGCGACACCCCAGTCGAACGAATCCGCTGCGCTGCTGGGACGGCGCCATCTGTGCAGGCATCGGCGGCATACTCGACCACCTCGAGCGTGAGTCGCTGTGGGTCAAACCCCGTCGTTGCGAGGAGGGTCTCGACTTCTGCGCAGAAGTCCCTGTTTCGAATGTCGAGCAGCGTGACGTTGACCGAGAGCCGGATGTGACCAGGCCACGAGATCGCCGCATCAATTGAACGCCGCAGCATGGCCACCGAGAATTCATGCTGCTTGCCGGCCAGGTTTACGTGCTCGAGAAGTTCCGCTGCGCCAACCACTCCGAGGCGGGGGTGATCCCACCGAGCCAACGCTTCGCCGCCGACAACTTCGCCGGTCAGAATGTCGATCTGCGGCTGGAACCATGGCCGAATGTGCCCCGACTCGATCGCGTCCACCAACCCCTTCATGAGCATGATGCGCCGCTCCGTATGCGGGTCGTCTTCAAGTCGGTACCACGTGGGGCCGGCACCCTCTCGCTTGGCGTGATACATAGCAATATCCGCGTAACGCAGTAACAAACGGGGCGGCGCAGCAGACGTGTGCGCCAGACCGATCGACGCCCGGACTGCGAGGGAAAGGCCGTGTACCCAGGTTGTCGGCTGCAGGCAGCGGTCGATTGCTTCGGCGAACTCGTTCGCCCGAGCAACAGGTCCGGGAACGACGGCGGCGAACTCGTCGCCGCCGAGGCGCACAACGAGGACTTCGTTGTCGATCCCGGCAAGGCGACTCGCAACCTCACGGAGGACGTGATCACCGACGTCGTGACCCAGGCTGTCGTTGATCTCTTTGAAATGGTCGATGTCGAGCAGCAGCAGTGCAACTGGCCCCGCCGCCTCGTCGCGGCCATCGAGAACGGCACGCAGCACGCGCCGGTTCGGTAGCCCCGTCAGCGCGTCGTGGTCTGCCTGATGCCGCGCAGCAGTGGCTACTTCTTCGGCATGCAGCAACGTGCCGCCGCGGTTCAACACAATGTGGCCAACGACAAGCAGCCCGGCGCCGATCACCATTGGTCCCGTTCCCAAGCCGAAGATCAGGGCCGGAGCGACAATGATGAACACCGTGATCGCGGCGAGGCCTCGAAGCCAACTTTGCGGAAGGTACGGACTGTTCGATGCGAGCCACCCGATAGCGACGATTGCGGTTCCCAGGTAACCGGTCGGAGCGACCAGTGCGACGACCAGCATGAGGAGATGCTCGACGAGTAGATAGCTCCTGAGTTCCTCGGTCACCGTGACCTTGCGGTGCCGCACAACGAAGGTCGTGATGAGCTGGACGACCGCGATCAGAAGTGCCAGGGCGACCCGGTATGGCCCGAATGGCAGCACGATGACGAGCCCACAAGCAAATACCGTCAGCCCGACCCGTTGGCCCAGCGGATCGGGGCGGCGCCACGGGGCTGGCACCTGGTACGGCCCTGTCGAAAACGCCGCCATCCCACCGGAGGACATGGATGACGACACCACAATCAGCTCTTCGGTAGATTTTTAAAACTGTTGATGTCGAGCTGTTGACGCATACGAGTCTTAAATTGTACCGCGTGTGCCATTTGTGACCACCGGCCAGGCCCGGGCTCACCGGAAGATGACGCCCTGCTCGCTCAACCCTGCTCGCTCAACCCTGCTCGATGGCGGGAAGCACTTCGAAGAGGTCGCCGATCACTGCGTAATCGGCTTTGACGACCATGTTGGCGGCGGGGTCAATGTTGATGGCGAGGATCTTCTTCGCCGCCTTCGCTCCCACCCAGTGCTGGATCGCTCCGCTGATGCCGCAGGCAATATAGAGCTGCGGCGCAATGCGAGTACCCGTTTGGCCTACCTGATCGCTGTGCGGACGCCAACCGTTGTTCGTCACCGCACGGCTACAGCCGACCACACCACCAAGGCGTGCTGCCAGCGCTTCGAGCACATTGAAACCTTCAGCCGAACCGACACCGCGACCGCCACCGATCACAACCGGAGCGGTAGCTAACGTGAGGCCCTCAGCCAAGACGACACGATCTTGGATCACCGATCGACTGACCCACTCGGGCAGTTCCACAATGTGTTCAGTGATCGTCGCCGTCGCTCCTGTCGAAACCTCTTCGGCTTCAACGGAGTGGTGGGCCACCGAGACGATCGGCAGACGCGACCTGAGGCGAGCATCCTCATTGAGCGAACCGCCCCATTGCACGCGGGTCAACTCCCACTCGTCAGCGGCTTTCAACGAGACACAGTTGGCAACGAATGGAAGATCGAGCTCGGCGGCAGCCTGCGCCAGCACCTCGTTACCGCGGTCCGTTCCGGATGCAACGATGCCACTCGGGGACAGCAGCGCAGCGAGCGACGCCACGACCATGCCGTACGCCTCGGGCCCGTAGTCACCAACGGAGTCGCCAGCGATCGACGCGTGATGCACAACAGCTGCACCGTGCGCCGCACAGACGTCGGCGAGTCCGACAGCGTCCGCTCCGATCAGCAACGCTTCGACCGGCTCGCCGAGTTGCTCTGCTATCGATCGGGCGAAGGCAAAGGCCTCGAGCGACGCGTCAGCGAGCGTGCCCCGGTCATGTTCGACGACGACGAGCACACTCATGCCCCCACCTCCTGCTTGGTGGTTCCTTGCGACCAGAGGCCAAGTTCCTTCAGCAGTTCGATAACTGCCGGAGCAGCAGCGGCACCTTCGCCGAGAATGATCGTTTCCGACACTTGCTCCTCGGGACGGTTGAGGCGCACCATGGTCTGGCCGCCGGGGGCTGCCTCCGACGCAGCGACTTCGACGGCAAGCTTTTTGGAAGCCAGACGACCGCGCATTGTTGGGTAGCGCGGCCAGGTGATGCCTTCCTTCACTCCGATCGCGCACGGCATCGGGAGCTTGTAGACCTCCATGCCAGAGTCGGTCTCGCGCTGCGCTTCGAGCACGGTGTCATCCCCATCGATGCCTGCGGAGATGTTGACGCCTTTGATTGCATTGACCATCGGCCGGCCGAGCGCCCGAGCGACGCGAATCCCGACTTGGAAGCCACCCGTGTCGGCCGACTCGTTGCCGAAGATCATGATGTCGAATCCGCCGTCAACCGCTTCGATTGCACGGATGGCGTCGGTCATTGCCGATGCTGTTCGCTGCGGATCCCAGGCCTGCGTTCCGACGTCGACCAACGTGGCTTTGTTGATGCCAATCGAAGCGGCCCAACGACACTGCTCGTCGGCTTCTGCAACACCGAGTGTCAGCACGTGCGACTCGCCGCCGTGCGCCTCGACCAACTGCACCGCCAGCTCAAGCCCGCATTCTTCGTGCGGGCTCATGGTGTGGCCGAGATTGGTGGCATCGACGGACTGGCCGTCATCGGTGATGTTGATCTTGGCGCCAGGTGCGGGCACCCGCTTCACGCAAACAAGGACTCTCATGGTGCTCCTGATCCTCAGGCCTTCAGGCGTGTGTCGTCAGGGTCGAACGGGCCGTTCGTGCCGACGACAGTCACCGGGAAGTACTCGTTCATATACATAACTTGAATCTTGGTGCCGGCCGTCGCCATTTCCCGCGGGAGGTAGCCCATCAGCACCATCTTGGCGACCGATGGGGCGTAGCCAGCGGTGGTCACACGCGAGACACGCTGGTGGCTATCAATGATCGTGTTGCCATCCAGGTCGCACAACGGCTCGTTGCCGCCCTGCATCCAGCGGGTGCGGCCCTGCGAGTCGGTCTGGTCGTCGACGGTCATCGTGCACATCAGCACTTCCGGATCACCGGCTTCGCGAGCAGCGAGATAAGCGTCCTTGCCAATGAAGTCAACCGACTTGACCTTGGGGCGGGCGAGGCCGGCTTCGAGCGGGTTGTACTCGCTCTCGAGCTCGGCGCCCTGCAGGCGGTAGCCCTTTTCGATGCGACCCGATGTGCCGTAGACGCCGCCGCCGGTGGCGCGGATACCGAGGTCGGAACCGGCTTCCATCAGAGCGTCCCACAACTTCGGCGCGTTGTCCCAAGCAACGTAGATCTCCCAGCCGGAGTCACCGACGTACGAGATGCGGAACAGCCTCGCGTCGACCTCTTCGCCACCGAGGCTCAGCTTCACCTCGACGAGCGAGCCATACGACGAGCCCTCGTGCGAGAGGTCGGCATCGGTCAACTTGGCAAGCGTCGCCCGGGCGTTCGGACCCCAGAGCCCCAGCGTCGAGACTTCGAGCGTCCGGTCGATCACCGTGACCGATCCGTCTTTCGGCATGTACTTCTTCATCCACGACAGGTCACGTCCACCGTCGAACACGCCGGTCACCACAACGACGACGTCCTCGGCCGTGCGGTGCATCGTGAGGTCGGAGTGGAAGCCACCGTCGGGGGTGAGCCACGGCGTGTAGGTCGCACGGCCGACGGGGCCGATCTTATTCACGCTCAGGTAGTCGGCGAACTCGACGGCTCCGGGACCAGAGATCTCGAACTCCTGGAACGCCGAGAGGTCGACGAGCCCGACGTTTTCACGCATGTTGAGGTGTTCGCCGACCGTGATCGGGCTCCACCAGCGGTTGTCCCATTCGACTTCGCGTTCCGCAACGTTGTAGCGCTCGGCGAGGTCGGCGTTGCTGCCGTACCACTGCGGTCGCTCCCACGTGCGGGCCTGGAAGAAGAAGGCGTCAAGCGCTGCTTGGCGTTCGAACAGCGGCGACACCTGCAGGTTGCGGCGGTTCTCCCACTGCTCGGCGGGGTGCACGATGCCATAGGTCTTGTTGAAGTGTTCTGCGGCGCGACTCCAGATGTGCTCGTCATTGCGCTCGTGGTCGTAGAAGCGGGCGATGTCGGCGCCGTGGGCGTCGATCACTCGCGGGTAGCCGTAGGTCATCCACTCGGCGACGACCTGGGCCATGCCTGGGCCTTCCTTAACCCAAACGGCGGCTGCCGACCAGAGGTTGCGGACTTCGATGGTCTCACCGAGGCAAGGCATGGCGTCAGGTGTGAGCGAGAGCAGGCCGTTGATGGCGTACTTGATCTCGGCGTCACCGAGCATGTCCATCAGCTCGATTGCTTCTTCCATCTGCTGGTCGAAGTCGTCGGGTGTGAACGGCATCTCGGTGGGGCTGAGCGCTGCTTCTTCGTTCGACGGGATGTCGTCGGGGTGATGCAGGATCGGGCGGTGGGCGTAGGAACCAACTTCCATCGATCCGGAGGACTGACGCTCGTAGCAGAACGTATCCATGTCGCGGACAATCGGATAGCTGATCTCGCTCTGCGTCTCGGCGAGGATGTCCATCGGGCCGACGTCGGCCATCTGATGCACCGCAGGAACGAGCGGAATCGTTGCGCCTGCCATGTTGGCAATACGGTTCGACCAGACTCCACAGGCGACGACGACGTACTCGGCTTCGATGCGGCCCTTGTCGGTCACCACGGCGGTGACCTTCTGGAGCCCGGTGCCGGGCTCGTCTTCGGTCTCAACGTCGAGCACTTCGGTGTTGGCGAACACCTTCAGGCCAGTCTTTGCAATCGCCTCGTTGCGGAAAAGCGTTCCCGTGTCAAGGGAGTCAACAACACTGACGCTCGGGCAACTGAATCCCCCGAGGATCACGTTTTCATTGATGAACGGCACGAGTTCTTTGACCTGCGCCGGGGTCAGTAGTTCGGCCTCAACGCCCCACGCCTTGGCAGACGTCATCCGGCGCTGGAACTCATCCATGCGTTCTTGCGTGCGGGCCACTTCGATGCCGCCGGAGTCAACGCTGCGCTCGGCATCGCGGTACTGGTTGGCACTCTGCACACCGAGCAGCGCCATCTCCTTATTGTGATCAACCGGGAAGATGAAGTTCGACGCATGGCCGGTCGATCCACCAGGGTTTGGGAGGGGGCCCTTGTCGATGAGGACCATGTCGGTCCAGCCGAGGCGGGCGAGGTGGCCCACCAGGCAGTTGCCGACGATGCCGGCGCCAATGACGACGACCTTGGCGGTGGTGGGGAATTCTTGGTCACTCATGGAGGCGCTCGCTTCGGAAAGGCAAATAGTTGCGAAAGGGGCCTGACCCCATACGCAACTATTTGAACTTGACAGTGGTGATATATCAACAGAGTATGACTGGCGTGTCAACTGTTTTCTCAATCGACCAGCCGCAACCCCTCTCGCTCGCCGAGCGCGCGTACGACGAGATTCGGCGACTCATCATCCGCCTCGATCTCGCACCAGGTGACGTGGTGCGCGAGGCCGACCTCCAAGCAACCCTCGACATGAGCCGCACGCCAATCCGTGAAGCGCTGCAAAGACTGGCCCGCGACCACTTCGTCACCGTCATCCCGCGGCGCGGGATGTTCGTGAGCGCAATCGAATTCGACGAACTCGCGATGCTGTACGAGACACGAGCAATCATGGAGCCCTACGCGGCGCGCCTCGCAACTAAGCGCGGCACGCAAGCCGACTGGGACGAGATGGCCGACGTCCTCGCCGAGTCGGCCCTGCCGGGCAAGACCCCCGAAGAGCTACTCGAACTCGATCGGCAGTGCCACGAAATTATCTGGCGCGCTTCGGGCAATCGCTTTCTCACCAACACACTCGACACGCTCTACGCGCAAAGCGACCGGCTCTGGCATATGTACCTCGCCGACGTCCACGACATGGGCCATGCCGTCGACGATCACGCCGCAATCCACGAAGCGCTCCAATCCGGTGACGCCGAGACGGTGGCCAACTTGATTGAAGACCATGTCAACTCCTTCGACGCACAGGTCCGCGACGCGGTCACAACCCGGCTCACTGCGCCGCTCGCCTGACCGGCCTCCGCGCTCACCTTGATCGCCAGCTGAGAGGCCGGAGTCGCCGAGCGTGCTGCGAGACTGTTGTTATGACGGGGTTCGATTTCACAACCGACCACTGGTACGTCAACGATGTGCCCGGCGACCCAGAGCAGCGCAATGTGCGCCGCCAGGTCAGCGGCGCCGGGTGGTCGCCAGTCGAACCGACTGCGACTGGCGGGCCCACGCTCATTGCCCATTCGCCCGAAGTCGCTGCGCAACTCGGCATCAACGAAGACACCGTGGCGTCGGATCAATTCGCGCGGGTGTTCAGCGGCAACGAACTGGTCGACGGCATGCAACCCCATGCCATGAACTACGGCGGCCACCAGTTCGGCAACTGGGCTGGCCAACTCGGCGACGGACGCGCCATCGCACTCGGCGAAATCAGCACCCCCGATGGCGGCCATGCCGTACTCCAGCTCAAGGGTGCTGGCCCGACCCCGTATTCGCGCGGCGCCGACGGACGGGCCGTTCTGCGCTCATCGGTCCGCGAGTTCCTGTGCAGTGAGGCAATGCATCACCTCGGGGTGCCGACCACACGCGCCCTCAGCCTCACGCTGACCGGCGACGATGTCATGCGCGACATGCTCTACGACGGCCATCCAGCCAACGAACAGGGTGCGGTTGTCTGCCGTGTCGCACCGAGTTTCGTCCGGTTCGGCCATTTCGAACTCCCCGCATCGCGCGGTGAGATCGACCTGCTGCGTTCGCTCGTGGAACACACGATCCGCCGCCACTTCCCGCACCTCCTTACGGCTGACGGCCCAGACAACCCGAGCGTGCCTGACGAGGCCATCGTTGCCTGGTTCCAGGAAGTCTCTGACCGGACCGCCGACCTGATGGTCGACTGGATGCGCGTCGGGTTCGTCCACGGCGTCATGAACACCGACAACCTTTCGATCCTCGGGCTAACGATCGACTACGGCCCATACGGATGGCTCGAAGACTTCGATCCGGGCTGGACTCCGAACACCACCGATGCCGGCGGTAAACGTTACCGATACGGAAATCAGCCGCAGATCGGCCACTGGAACATCAGCCGCCTCGGCGGAGCACTGCACTCCCTGACTCAAGACGCCGAACCGTTGCAGGCAATCGTCGACAGCTACTCCGAACGATTTGCGCAAGGCTGGGACCGGGCGCTCGCCGACAAGCTGGGCCTGGCCGATGCTGATGTCGTTCGCCGTCGCGAAATCGCCGCTGAACTGCTCGATCTGCTCCCGCTCACCGAAACCGACATGACGATCTTCTTCCGCACGCTCGGCGATATCGAAGTCAGTGAAGTCGGTGAAGTCGACCTCACCGCAGACGACAGCACGTTGATCGAGCCGCTCATCGGGTCCTACTACGCCCCCGAGGAGCTGACCGGCGAACTCCTCGAGCGGACCGCCACGTGGTTCCGCTCGTACATCGAGCTCAGCCGGACGGCACACCAAACAGCCGACGCCCGGCGCAGCCGGATGCATGCGGTCAACCCGAAGTACGTCTTGCGGAACTACCTCGCCCAACTTGCGATCGACAAGGCCGAAGCCGGCGGCTACGACATGATTCCCGAGCTGCTCGAGCTGCTGCGCCACCCGTACGACGAACAGCCAGGCCGCGAGGAATACGCAACACTCCGACCCGATTGGGCGCGGACACGCGTCGGCTGCTCGATGCTGTCTTGCTCATCCTGAGCCTGTTTGAACCCCGGCTCAAGACATTTGATACCCGATCTCTGATACAAACGCTCGACCGGGGGCTGCATCTCTCTGGGGCCGTCGGCCTGACAAGCTCAGACGATGACAGACGAGGGCAATCGCGACGCCGACCTCTGGGCAAACACCAGCCCGCAACCACCGACGCCGCCAGGTCAACCTCGCGCTGGTGGTCGGTCTCAATGGGGCGGGCCGGCAACAATCGGACTTCTCGTCGGCGGCGTCATCGCTGCGATCGTTGTTCTCCTCCTCACCCGTGGCGGTGACGACTCGGTGCAGACCATCGACGAGTCGACCACGACCGTATTGATCGACTCGACGGTTCCTGCCGACACGACGATTGATCCGGCAACAACGGCCCTTGCGGAGGCCACCGTCCCTCGCGCCGATACGACAATCGACCCGACAGACACCAAGACAACAGGGCCGGCGTTGGCCTCTTCGGGCACCGTCCGCGTCGATGGCGTGGAGTATTCGATTGAGCGATCCTGCTTCACGGTCCCACTCGCACCCAGCTACGCCGACCTGCAAGTGTTCAGCCACCTGATCAGCATCGATGGCACATCTGCGATCGTCGAGCAATGGTTCGACGAGGGCGGCATCACCGACGGAGCATTTTCGGTTCGCGGGTTCCCTGCCGATACTGGCAAGTTCCTCGAACTCGATCAGGGATACGCCTTCGAAGCACCTGCGGGTTCTGGCAACTTCAGCATCGTCGCGAATCCACCGAGCACGGGTTCAGACTGCGGCAGCGAACAGGGGATCCAAACGTTCGGTGCCAACGACAAGCCGCGGTACTTGCGAGCCCTCGTCGATGCGTGCTTCATCTCCAACGACGCGGGCGAGTCAACAGTGATCGGCTACGGGTCTGACCTCGGCCGCGTCGAAATCACGGGCGATGCAGCTGGCAAGTACTTCATGACGTACTCCGACCCTGGCGTCCAGCTTGACCGCGCAGCTGCGGAGATACTCGGTGACGGCGGTTCGGTCTCGTATCGGGCCCAGCTCGCCGAGGGCTCTGTGCTCGTCACCACCAAAGAGAATCTCTTGCGCGACTGCACGAACGCCGACCTCAAATAGCTCGGGCCAAGCCAACGATTCAGATGAAAGCCGGCGACGCGGCCACCGGCCCGGGAGCGAGTTCATCGGTCAGCCAATCGATTCGCTCACGCATGACCTGGATCCCCGGGTTCGATGGCACAGGGCCAACTGCGGACCGGGGCCGATCAAACACCATGTGCTGCGGGTCGCCCTGGTCATAAGCAGGCCACGTGTCGCGACCGGGCGAATCCGGCACACCGGTTGCTGCGAAGGCAAACCAGCGGTCGCCCATCTCCCGAATCGTGAGGTGCGCGTCGTCCGCGACGGGCACGAGCGGGAACGACGTATCGAAGACATAGAAGATCTCAGCTGCGTGAAACGCACCTGCGGTCTGCTTCTTCGACGGCGGCGTTGCAGTGAAGTAGTAGCGGTACACCGCATTGCCGCCAGCAACATGCTGGCGGGCTGCATGATCGACGTGCACACCGAACATATGGTCGCCGCCATGATCAGCAATCGCTGACCGGACTCCAGTGGACAGGCCCGGATAGGCGGCCATCACACGGTCGACGTGGGGTTGGCTCGGGTACGACACCGCAAACATGTCCCGCATGTCTTCCAGGGGTACGGGCTGCACGTTCTTGACGTCGCTGTTGTCGCGATAGAACTCACCACCAGCCGGATGCATGAAGTCGGCGAAAAGCGTGGCTTCGTCGGAGTTGTAGCCGATCATCAGCGGGACCGATGCCTGCAGCTGTGCACTGAATGCCGACATCGGCGCCATCGGCAAGACCACGTCATCGATTGCCGGGTAAAAGTGACGGCCGAGCAACGGGAAATTTTGGTAGTACTCGGTGAGCTCCTCCGGTGCCATTGCACGCATTCGGTCGATCTGGCCCGGCTCGGAACCAACCACGGCTTTCGCGAACTCGACGCCAGCATCTTCGCAAGACATGAAGTCGAGCGCCGGGCGCCGCAGCTGCAACCACCGGCCGCTGTCGCTCGGGCTCTGCGCGATCGCACGATGAAACAGGCCACGCGCTCGCGGGGTGGTCATCAGGTTGAGTACGGCTTGGCCACCAGCTGACTCACCGAAAATCGTGACGCATTCCGGGTCGCCACCGAAGCTGGCGATGTTGTCGCGCACCCATTCAAGTGCCGCAACCTGGTCGAGCAGGCCGTAGTTGCCAGACACCCGATCAGGTGATTCTTCGGCGAGTTCCGGGTGAGCCAGGAAGCCAAACATGCCGAGGCGGTAGTTGATCGTGACGAGGACACACCCGCGTTCGGGAAGCACGTCGCTGTTGTAATGCGGCTCGGTGCCGCTGCCGTCGGTGTGATCGCCACCGTGGATCCACACCATGACCGGCAGCTTCTCGGCGTGCGAGGGTGCATGAATATTCAGTTGTAGGCAGTCTTCGCTTTGCGTCAGGTTGGCGACTTTGAGGCCTACAGCCAACGCCTTCTTGCGTGCCCGACCCAGCCCGAGCCCATCGATCAAAGTGTTAAAGAACAACTCGAAGCCTGCTGCACGCTGGTATGCATGCGGCCCAAACTTGGTGCAGGTCAACGTGCCACTCCATGGCTCAACTGGCTGCGGTGGCTGCCAACGAAGCGGGCCGACCGGTGGTGCTGCGAAAGGAATGCCCCGGAAGTGCAGCATCCGGCCCTTCGACCCGACGGTTCCCTTCACCTTTCCGTCAAGAGTCGTTGCAGTCGTTGTCCGCGAAGCCATCAGCCAGCTTTGCACGTCGCGTCCAGGCACACCTCGTCTCGCGTCTTGGTGAGGCCACCTCACATGACCACCTCACATGACCACCTCACATGACCACCTCACATGACCATTGACACACCCC
>JBLIKS010000042.1:0-14181 GCA_047635555.1 Candidatus Azotimanducaceae bacterium | reverse complement strand
GGAGCGACGAGCTTGACGAGTTCGCCACTTCCCCTGTCGAATGTGGTTCCGTCGTCGAGGCCTTCGTCGAGGCCGTCGTCGAGGCCGAGGCCGATGTCGGCAGGTGGAAGGCGGGAATCGGCATCGAGGCCATTGGCGAGAGCCGGAAGGGGAGCGAATGACAAAGCGGCACTCATCACGCACAGCGTCACGCGCTTCCAAGAGGCCAACTTCATTTTCACAATCCAGTATGGACTGAAAAAGCACGAAGGGACAGACTTGACGCTTTATCTTGATGCAGTCTTCAAAGTGCCAGACCTTTCGCCACCGATGGCGAAAGGTTGTGGAGCATGATCGACCCGCGACGGCGGCGACGGATAGCGTCGAATACGAAATGACCTCTCACCCTCGCTTTCGATTCGCACCCTCACCGACTGGCTTCTTTCATGTCGGTGGCGCCCGTACGGCGCTGATGAACTGGGCCCTTGCCCGGCGTCTCGGAGGCACGTTTGTTCTTCGCATCGAAGATACCGACGAGGCGCGGAATCAGCCCGAGTGGATTCAGGGCATCATCGATGCTTTGGCTTGGATCGGCATCGACGAGAGCGACCCGCATTTCGAGGGTCCGCACTTCCAAAGTGCGAACGCCGCAGCGCACGTTGCAGCAGCTCACCGTCTTTTCGAGTCGGGTGTGGCGTATTACTGCGATCTGACTGGCCAAGAGGTCCAGGACCGAGCGAAAGAGCTGGGGATTACCGGCTACGACGGCTACTCGCGTGACCGCGGGCTCGAGGCCGGGCCGGGCCGTGTGTTGCGTTTCCGAGTGCCCGAAGGCCGCACGATCGTCCAAGACCGTGTGCGCGGTGACGTCGACTTTGACAACGGGACGATCGAGGATTTTGTGCTGCTGCGCGGCAACGGCGCCCCGATGTTTCTCCTCGCCAACGTCGTCGACGACATTGAGATGGCGATCAGCCACGTGGTTCGTGCCGAGGAGCACCTGCCGAATACGCCGAAGCAGCAGATGCTGTGGGATGCGCTCGGTCACGCTCCGCCGGTGTGGGCCCACGTGCCCGTGTTGGTCAACGAGCAGCGCAAGAAGCTGTCGAAACGTCGCGACAAGGTCGCGCTTGAGCAATATCGCGACGACGGCATCCTTGCTGATGCAATGGTCAACTACCTGATGACGCTCGGCTGGACGCCGCCCGGTGCCGAGGAGGCCGGTAGTGAGATCGTCACGTGGAGCCAGGTTGAGGCCGACTTCGCGCTCGAAGACGTCAACCTGTCGCCCGCCTTCTTCGACGTGAAGAAGTTGACGGCGTTCAACAAGCAGTACATCAAGAACATGGACCCTGTCCAATACCTTGCGGCCGCGTCGGCGCTGTTGCCGCCCGAGTGGGACCGTGCGCGCTTCGCTGCCATTGCACCGCACATCCAAGAGCGCCTCGAGCGGCTCACCGATGTGCCGGGAACCGTCGACTTCTTGTTCTGGCCGCAAGGTCAGAACGCTGCTCCGATCGCCTACGAAGAGGAGGCGTGGGCCAAGGCGACCGCTCCCGAATGGTCTGGGCAGCTTCTCAGTGACGTCATCGACGCATACGACGCTCTGCCTTCGTGGGATCACGAGTCACTGAAGGCTGCGATTGAGGACGTGATGGTGCGCTTCGAAGTGAAGCTCGGCAAGGCGCAGGCGCTCCCACGTGTCGCGGTGACCGGTCGGGCTGTTGGCCCGCCGCTGTTCGAATCATTCGAAGCGCTCGGCCGCGACGAAACGCTGCGGCGGCTGCGTGTCGCCCTCGGTCAGCTCGGGAGCTGAGGGGCCCAAGATGCCAGGTGCGCTCACGGAGCAGCGCGATGCCGCGCCCGTGAGTCCGCTCGCTCGGCGCCCTCCGCAACGGCGGCGTCAGATGCTGTTTGCAGCGAGCCTGGGCTGTGTCGCGCTGCTCGGCTACTTCTTGGTCTCGTTGTTCCAGGTGTACGCGACCGGCAGGAATGATCAGACCCGATCGGTCGACGCGATTGTGGTGATGGGAGCGGCCCAGTACGACGGCCGTCCGTCACCTCAGCTGGCAGCGCGCCTCGACCACGTTGCTGAACTCTGGCCACAAGGGTTCGCACCGATCGTTGTCGTCACCGGTGGCAATCAGGCGGGTGACCGGTTCACCGAAGCCGAGGCCTCGGCCGCGTATCTCGTGGAACGAGGAGTTCCGGAGGCGTCGATTGTGCTTGAAGACCGCGGTACGACGTCGTTCGAATCCCTGGAGCGGGTGGCTCACCTCCTTGCCGAGAGCGCAGGGAGCAGCGACACCAGCGTGTTAGTCGTCACCGACCCGTATCACTCGCTCCGCTCGCGTCTCATCGCCGACGAAGTCGGCATGACTGCGTATGTGTCGCCGACGACCACGTCAGTGGTGGCCGGCGTCCGGTCGTTCGAGCGTCACTTCTGGGAAGCTGGCGGTGTCGCGATCGGGCGTGTAATGGGCTTCGGGCGGCTGAGCGAACTCACCGACTGATCGGTGCTGAAGGCGGGTCTTCGAAATCGGCGGTGGTCGGTGGAGCCGACCGCCGATATGCTCCGGTTTGCATCGTGCGGTGAGTGTGAATAACGCTCGTCGGGCAAGCACCCTGGGGTGTGGTGTAATTGGCAACACGGCAGTTTCTGGTTCTGTTATTAGGGGTTCGATTCCCTTCACCCCAACGTTTCGCTCGGACTTTCGTGCCGAGTGAATCACTGTGCAACGGCGATATCGTCGACGTTCGCAACAGGTCCCGTTCGTCTAGCGGCCTAGGACTCCACCCTCTCAAGGTGGCGGCACGGGTTCGAATCCCGTACGGGATACCACAGAAACACCAAGTCAGAGCCGCTCTTCCGGATGAAGGGAGAGTGGCTCTGCTGGTTTTCGGACCGGAACACGGCTACCGGAAATTGACAGGGAGCGGGAACAGATCAGCGCAACCAGTCAGGCGGTCGATCAGCCGCCGATTGGCTTTTTGTCTTGCTGCTTTGACTTCTTGGCTTCCCGCTTCTCTTTGAGGCTCTTGCCGGCTTTCTTGCCGTCGCGTCGCTGTGGTGATTTGACCATTGGTAGCTCCTCTGTTGTCGGACCGGTGGTGACCTCACCCGGTGATCGAACGTATCACTCCGTCGGATCGCAGCAGCGCGTGCTGGCCGCTTGTGCTGGTCGATTGTGCTGGTCGCGCGTGCTGGTCAATAGTGCTGCGACATGGGCGTCGGAACGCAACCGGGTCGCCAACAGCCAAGTGTGCCTATTGGCGTACCCATCGGTAACTTCCGGCACCCGCCTGAGGCGGGGCGATATGACAGCTACGTTCAACGATGTGGTCGACCTTTCTGCACCTGTCCTGGCGCGCCCGCAGCCCGAAATTATCGCCGGCTGGCGGGGCTCTGTGGCTCCAGCGCTCTCGGTGAACGACCTGACGGCGATCATCCACCAGATTCGTGAACGTGCCTACATCGTTGTTGACCCGATCACAGGCCAGCACGGTGTTGCTACCGGAGGCGGGCTCGTCGACGAGAAGTCGGCTGGGGCCTGGCCGGTCATTGCGGTTCTGCCGGCGATGTATCCGGAGTGGCTGGGCGATCGCAGCTTCAACGAAATGCACGGGACCCGATTCCCCTACGTCACCGGCGCGATGGCCAACGGGATTGCGACGACGCAACTCGTGATCGAAATGGCACGCACCGGCTGCCTTGGCTTCTTCGGCGCAGCTGGCCTCCAACGCCATGTGGTGGCCGCAGCGATCGATGAACTCCACGATGCGCTCGGGCACACCGGTTTGCCTTGGGGCTGCAACCTGATCCACTCACCGCAGGAGCCAGCGCTCGAAGAGGCCGTCGCCGATCTCTACATCGAGCGCGGCGTTCGCAGAGTGTCGGCCGCCGCCTACATGTCACTGACGCCCGCAATCGTGCGGTACGCATACAGCGGCATCCACATCGACGAACATGGCAACGTCCAGCGTCCGAATATGGTATTTGCCAAGATCTCACGCCCCGAGGTCGCTCGGCACTTCGTACATCCGGCGCCCGAGGCGATACTCACAGCACTCGTGAGCAAAGGCCAGCTCACTGCCGCCGAAGCGGCGCTCGCCGCGTCGTTGCCGGTCGCTGAAGACATCACGATCGAAAGCGACAGCGGCGGCCACACCGACAACCGTCCGCTCGCCCCGCTGTTCGCCACGATCCAAGCCGTCCGCGACGCGGCCGTTGCACAACACCGCTATACCCGGCCTGTTCGCCTCGGGGCTGCTGGCGGCATGGGCACGCCGCAGGCTGCAGCGGCAGCATTCGCACTCGGCGCCTCGTACGTCCTCACCGGCACGATCAATCAAGCATGCGTCGAGTCGGGACTGTCAGACGAGGGCAAGCAAATGCTCGCAGCAGCCGACATTGCTGACATCGCCATGGCACCCGCTGCCGACATGTTCGAGATGGGCGTCGAACTCCAAGTGCTGAAACGCGGCACGATGTTCGCACCACGGGCCAAGAAGCTGTACTCGCTCTACACCACGTACCCGAGCCTCGATGCAATTCCTGATACCGAACGGATCGAGGTCGAGCAGAAGATCCTCGGCGCCACGTTCGACGAGTGCTGGGAAACGACCAAGGCATTCTGGAACGACCGCGAACCAGCGCAGGTCGTCGAAGCCGAGCAGAACCCACGCCACAAGATGGCGCTCACGTTTCGTAGCTACCTCGGTTTGTCGAGCCGGTGGTCAATCGAAGGGGCCACAGACCGTCGCCTCGACTACCAGATCTGGTGTGGCCCGGCCATGGGCGCTTTCAACGCCTGGACAGCCGGCACCTTCCTGGCCGATCCAGCCAACCGTCACGCTGCACAGGTCGCTCGCAACATGCTCGAAGGTGCCGCCGTTGTCACTCGAGCCCAACAACTCCGCACCTATGGCGTGCCTGTTCCGGCGGCGGCTTTCGACTACCGCCCCCGCCCGTTGCACATCGGCAACGAACTCTGATTGTCCCGAACAGCGAACCCACCTAGAACGATGCAGGACGCACCCATGTCTGAACATTCACGATCGAACCGACCACCCGTTGCCATCGTTGGCGTCTCGGCGCTCTTTCCGGGTTCCGTTGACTCGACCGGCTTTTGGAACGACATTCTGGCCGGCACCGACCGGATGACCGATGTGCCGCCGAGCCATTGGCTGATCGACGACCACTTCGACGCTGACCCATTGGTCCCTGACCGCACCTACGGCAGGCGCGGCGGCTTCCTCGACCCTGTCGATTTCGACGCAATGGCCTTTGGCGTTCCTCCAAGCGTGGTGCCCTCCACCGACACCGCACAGTTACTCGCACTGATCGTCGCCCAACGCGTCCTCGACGACGCGATGCGCGGCCAGTTCAGCGAACTCGACCGGACTCGTGCGTCGGTGATCCTCGGCGTCACTTCTGGCCAGGAACTCTTTGGTGCAATGGCCAGTCGCATGAATCGTCCAATGTGGTTGCAGGGCATGCGCCGCGCCGGTATTGCCGAAGACGTCGCATTGGAAGCCTGCGACCGGATTCTCGCGCTGCACCCCGAGTGGACGGAGAGCACCTTCCCAGGTCTCCTCGGCAACGTCGTCGCCGGTCGGATCGCCAACCGCCTCGACTTGGGCGGGACGAACTGCGTTACCGATGCGGCGTGCGCTTCATCGTTCTCGGCCATCTCGATGGGGGTCAACGAGCTGTATCTCGGTGACAGTGATCTCGTCATCGCCGGCGGCGTCGACACCATGAACGACATCTTCATGTACATGTGCTTCTCGAAGACACCTGCACTGTCGAAGTCCGGAGACATCCGACCCTTCTCCGATCAGGCCGACGGCACCATGCTCGGCGAAGGCATCGGCATGGTCGCGCTCAAGCGACTCGAAGATGCCGAGCGCGACGGCAACGACATCTACTGCATCGTTAACGGCGTCGGCGCAAGCTCTGACGGACGGTCGAAAAGCGTCTACGCCCCCGTGTCGGCAGGCCAGGCGCGGGCCCTCGACAACGCCTACAGTAAAGCTGGCTACGGGCCCGACACGGTCGAGTTGATCGAGGCACACGGAACGGGAACGGTGGCGGGCGACGCTGCGGAATTTGGCGGCCTCCAGCTGGCCTTTGATGCGTCGGATCGCACGGATCGTCAGTGGTGTGCACTTGGAACGGTCAAGAGCCAGATTGGACACACCAAGGCCGCAGCCGGCGCTGCTGGCTTGTTCAAGGTCGTGATGGCGCTCCATCACAAGGTGCTGCCCCAGACTGCCAAGATCGATAAGCCGAACCCGAAGCTCGACCTCGAGAACTCGCCGTTCCATCTGAACACGACGACACGGCCGTGGGTGCGCGGCTCTGACCATGAACGCCGTGGCTCGGTCAGCTCGTTCGGATTCGGTGGATCCAACTTCCACATTGCCCTGTCTGAGTACACCGGGTCGGGCGCGCATGCGCCGCGGCTGCGCAGTAGTGACGTCGAAATGGTGGTGCTCTGCGGCGCTGACGCGGCCGACGTCGCCGCGCAGGCAGCACAGATGTCGAACGACCTCGTCGACGGGCAACTGGCCTTCCTTGCACAGACGACGCAGAGAGCGTACGACGCGTCGAAGCCCGCCAGGCTGGCCGTGGTTGCCGCTCACGAAGACGATCTGCGAAGCAAGCTCGCGCAGGCCGTCGACACCGTCACCAAGGCGCCGGGGACCGCGTTTTCGACGCCGACCGGCGTGCACTTCGGTGTGGGCGCTCAAACTGGCGACGTCGCATTCCTCTTCCCAGGTCAGGGCAGCCAGTACGTCGGCATGGGCGCCGACCTGGCGATGAACTTTGCTGCAGCGATGACCGCGTGGGATCTCGCTGCCGACCAGGCTTGGGACGAAAAGACGCTCCAGGACGTCGTCTTCCCGATCACCTCGTTTGAAGACGGCGCAGCGAGCGTCAACCAGGCCCTCCTCACCGCAACCCACTGGGCACAGCCGGCCATTGGCACGATGAGCCTCAGCTTGCTCCGGGTGCTCGACCTGATCGGGCTCGATGCGCAACACGTCGGAGGGCACAGTTTCGGGGAAATCACCGCGCTTCACGCGGGTGGGGTCCTCACCGACGTCGACATGGTGCGCGTCGCGCAACGGCGCGGCGTCCTCATGGCCGAAGCGGCCCAGACACCGGGGTCGATGACCGCGGTCACCGGCTCGATCGAGTCGGTTCGGGCGATTCTCGAGCAGTCTGACGCCGACGTTGTGATTGCGAATCACAACAGCCACCGCCAGGTTGTCCTGTCCGGACCGACCGAGGCCATCGAACGCATCGAAGCCGACCTCACCGCTCAGGGCGTTGCTGCCAAGCGGCTACCGGTTGCAACGGCCTTCCACTCATCGGTGGTCAGTGGAGCCAGCGCGGCGTTCGGTGACTTCCTGACCGACGTGGCCTTCGCCGCGCCGACCATTCCTGTCCATGCGAACGAGACTGCCGAGCCATACAACGGTGACGACGAGTCAGCCATGCGGGCACAGCTCGCACGACAACTGTCGAACTCGGTGCGCTTTGTCGAGATGGTCGAATCGATGTACGACAGCGGTGCGCGTACCTTCGTCGAAGTCGGCCCGTCGTCGGTCTTGACCGGCCTCGTCGGCAACATCCTGGACGGTCGAGACCACCGGGTGATCCCGTTCGACAAGAAAAACAAGGGCGGCCTTTCGGCGTTCCACAACGGCCTCGGCCAGCTCGTCGCTGCCGGCGTCGAGCTGGACCTGGACGGGCTGTGGCGCGAGTACGGCGACATCGCGAACCCTGCCGATGCACCGATCGCCAAGCTCGCTATTCCAATCAACGGCGCCAACTACGACAAGCCGTATCCCCCGCACGACCTGAACGAACTCGCCGAGGCAAACCCTGTGACCACAACCGCACCCGCCACTCCAGCTACCACCCCAGCTACCACCCCAGCTACCACCCCAGCCAGCATCCCAAACGCGGCTGGGCAGCAGGCTCCGGCAGCTGCGCCCGCAGTGGTGTCGAGCCCGGCATCTCCTGCAGTGCCGGCACCGGCAGTGCAGGTGGCGATGAGCGTCACTCCCGACTCAGCGGTGCTCGCGGCGTATCAGAGTGCCCAACACCAGACAGCTATGGCCCACACCGCCTACCTGAACTCGATGGCCCAAGCGCACAGCGCCTTCCTCGATGCTGCCCAGCACGGGATTGCCGTACTCGGCCAACTCGCCGGGGGAACCGCACCGACAATCGCCACCCCAACCGCCGTGCCGGTCATCGCTGCCGCACCGACTCCGGCTCCTGTTGCCGCGCCGCCCGTCGCAGCGCCAGCAGCGCCTCCACCCGCACCGGTTGCGGTAGCGCCCGTGCCGGTTGTCGCAGCGCCCGCGCCGGTTGTGCCCGCACCGGTTGCGGTAGCGCCCGTGCCGGTTTCGGTGCCGGTTTCGGTGCCGGTTTCGGTGGAGGAGATGACGCCGAAGTTGTTGGGTGTGGTGTCGGATCGGACGGGTTATCCGTCGGAGATGTTGACGATGGATATGGAGTTGGAGTCGGATTTGGGGATTGATTCGATTAAGCGTGTTGAGATTTTGAGTGCGATGCAGGATTTGGTGCCGGAGTTGCCGGAGGTTGATCTTGCGGTGATGGCGGGTCTCGCGACGCTCGGAGAAATCGTGGCGTATCTCACCGATCAGGCCAGTGGTACAGAGCCGGACGCTCCGGCAACCGCGTCGTTATCCGACGCAGCTCTCCAGGAGGACGCGGCAGACGCAGCAGCGAGCGGTTTCGGTCGATTCGTCGTGCGGGCGCATTCGCTGCCGCTGCCAGGCTCGCCGCTTCCCGGGTTGCTTGACTCCCCGATTGCAGTCGTCGGCGATCCGGATGGCATCGGAACGGCGCTCGTCGCAGCGCTCGCTGCTGCCGGCGCAGACGCTCGACTCATCGATGCCGTTGCCGACTCTGGCCAGAACAGTGTCATCTACCTGGGCAATCTTCGCTCCGTGACCGATTCGGGCGAGGCGAGCTCACTCAACCGAGATGCATTCGAAGCGGCCAAGTCCTTCGCGTCCGGTGCGGCGTCAGGCGGCGTCTTCGTGGCAGTCGACGACCAGGGCGGCACGTTCGCAACGACCGGCGGCGACGCCGACCGGGCATGGGCCGGCGGGCTTGCTGCGTTGATGCGCACCGCCGCAATCGAGTGGCCCTCGGCGTCGCTAAAAATGATTGACATCGATGGCGCTGGCCGCGCGGCGCAACTCGTTGCCACCGACATCGCCAGTGAACTCCTCAACGGTGGAGCCGATCGAGAGGTCGGCCTGAATGTCGACGGCACACGTATCGGCCTGCGCGCAGAGCCGGTCGACGTGACCACAGGAACGCTGCCGATTGGTGCCGACGACGTCGTCGTCGTGTCCGGTGGCGGGCGCGGCGTCACTGCGGCAACGACCATCGAACTGGCCCGATCGTCGCAGGCAGCCTTCGTGCTGCTCGGTCGCTCGGAGCTCACCGACGAACCCGAGCACTACGGCGCGGCGCACGACGATGCTGCCTTGAAGCAGTTGCTGCTTGCCGATTCCAAGGAAGCTGACGAGAAGCTCACTCCGGCGAAGTTGAAGAAGCTGGTCGGTGGGGTGCTCGCCAACCGCGAGATCCGAGCCACGCTCGCATCGATCGAAGCCGCGGGCGGCCGGGCGAGCTACCTGGCCGTCGACATCACTGACGCCTCTGCAGTGACAAGCGCACTCGAGTCGGTGCGATCCGACGTCGGGCCGATCACCGGCCTGATCCACGGTGCTGGCGTCCTCGCCGACAAACTGATCGCCGACAAGTCGACAGCACAGTTCAAGATGGTGTTCAACACCAAAGTCGAAGGACTCCGGAATCTGCTTGATGCCACCTCGGGCGATCAACTCGCTGTGCTCTGTCTGTTCTCGTCGGTTGCAGCGCGTACCGGGAACATGGGTCAGGCCGACTACGCAATGGCCAATGATGTTCTCAACAAGGTGGCTACTCACGAACGGGTCCGCCGCGGCGACAGCTGCGTGGTCAAGTCGCTCGGCTGGGGCCCCTGGGCGGGCGGCATGGTGACGCCGGCCCTCAAGACGCACTTCGAATCGATGGGCGTCGAGCTGATCGACCTCGATGTCGGGTCGCGGATGCTTGTCGACGAACTGTCGAGCCCGCAGACCGACCAGGTCGAGATCGTCCTGGGCGGCGGCGTGATTGCGCCCGCAAGCCAACGGATCAATGCATGACCCGAGTCGAAGGGTGAGCACGTTCTCGCCAATCGCCATCGTCGGGCGCGCCTGCGTGCTGCCTCGCGCCATGTCTCCTGTCGAACTCTGGGAACGCGTGGTGTCGGGCACTGACTTGACCTCGACCGTCCCGAAAGATCGGTGGGGCGTCGCTCCCGCTGACGTTCTCTGCGGCCCGGAGAACGACAGCACCGATCGCACCTGGTCTGACCGCGGGGGCTACGTCTGCGGCTTTGACGACGTGTTCGACGCCACTGGCTTCGGTCTCGCTGCCGACGAGATCACCGGGCTTGACCCGGTCTTCCAGTGGACATTCCACACCGCACGCGAAGCACTCCGCGACGCCGGATATGGCGAGCACGATGCGAGGCGCTTCGGAGCCGTGTTCGGCAACCTGTCGTTCCCATCGGCAAGCATGGCCGCGTTCGCTCAAGCGGTCCACCTTGCTGATCCACCGCTTGCTGACGCAGCCCTTCTTGATGAGGCCGCGCCTGATGCCCGTAACCGGTTCATGTCGGGGCTCCCGGCGCTCATGCTGGAACGTGCGCTTGGCCTCGGTGTCGGCGCCATGGCACTCGATGCAGCGTGCGCCAGCAGCTTGTATGCAATCAAGCTGGCGTGCGATCGCCTCCACGACGGCGATGCCGACCTGATGTTGGCCGGCGCGGTGAACTGCGCCGACGACCTGTTCATTCACCAGGGTTTCACCGCGCTCAACGCGTTAAGCCCGACCGGTCAGTCGCGGCCCTTTCATCCTGAAGCGAACGGTCTCGTCCCCGCTGAGGGTTGTGGCTTCGTGGCACTCCGTCGGCTCGACGATGCAGTGCGCGATGGCGACACGATCCATGGCATTATTCGCGGTGTCGGCCTGTCGAACGATGGTCGTGGACGGGGCATGCTCGCTCCCGCGGTCGATGGCCAGGTCCGAGCCATGCAGACAGCATTCGACGTTGCGGGCATCACGCCGAACGACATCTCCCTGCTGGAATGCCACGCAACAGGAACGAGCGTCGGTGACGCTACCGAGATTGAGTCGAGCGCGCGGGTGTATGGCGACTGCTCTGACCTCCCGATCGGCTCGTTGAAGTCGAATACCGGGCACCTCATTACCGCGGCCGGTGTCGCCGGGGTCATCAAGGTCATCGAGGCAATGCGCAACGAAGTGCGGCCCCCGACGCTGCACGTCGACGACGGACTCGTCGCGCTCGGCGGCTCGCCGTTCCGCGTCCTCACTGCAGCCGAGCCGTGGGCCCGTGGCGATGTCGCTGATGGCGTACTCCGGGCAGGTATTTCGGCCTTCGGGTTCGGCGGCAACAATGCGCACCTCATCCTTGAGGAGCCAACCACTGCTGCACAGCTGGTCGCCGACAGTGTTGAGCCCAGCATCGCTCAGCAAGCTGCGCCGATCGCGATCGTCGGCATTGGCATCGCGGCAGCCAGCGCGGTTGGGCTGCCGGCGTTCCGCGAGGCTCTCCTGGGCGACACCTCGTGCCTCGACGTCGACGGCACCGGGCGGCTGCCTGACATCCAACTTCAGCTCGCCGCGCAGAAGTTCCCCCCGAACGATCTGAAGGCGACGCTCAGCCAGCAACTCGCGATGCTGCAGGTCGCCGACGAAGCATTGGCCGATGCCGGAACTCTGCCGACCGACACGACGGGCATCTACGTCGGGATGGGCACCGACCCGGAAGCCGCAAGGTTCGGAACCCGCTGGCGGCTTGCTGCTCAGCATGTCGGCACAGCTCAATCGCTGGCAGATGCACGCGATCTGGTTGGTCCATCACTCACTGCTGCGGGTGTGCTCGGCACGATGCCGAACCTGGTCGCCAACCGGCTGAACAGTCAGTACGACGTGGCCGGTCCGAGCTTTACCGTGAGCGGTGAGGAACACAGCGGTCTCGACGCTCTCCGGATTGCCGCACGAGCGCTCCGCTTCGGCGACATCGACGCAGCGCTCGTCGGTGCAGTCGATCTTTCCTGCGACCCGGTCCATATCGCCGCTGCGTCCACTGCGCTGACCGAGGAGCGTCGCGTCCCGGGCGACGCGGCCGTCATGCTGGTGTTGAAGCGGCTCGACGACGCCGAGCGTGATGGCGACACCGTGTATTCACTCGTGTGCGATGCGCCGAGCGACCTCAACGGCAACGCTGTAGACCCCGGCTCGATGAGTGACCTCCGCCTGGGATTGAGTGACAATGCCCGGTCGATCACTGACCTGTTCGGCCACGCTCACGCAGCATCGGGCCTGGTGCACGTTGCCGCAGCAGCCGTCATGTTGCACCACCGCGTGGCGCGGGGTGATGTTCCGTTGATCGCGTCGAACCCCGAGCAAGGCAGCGGCTTGCCCGATGGTGCCGGCCCCCGAACCGTGTCGGTTGAGACAACCGCGATGGACGGCATCGTGCAACGTTCAGTGCTCCTCGCCGAAGCAACGAACCACCTTGCACCGAGCCGAGCGGTACCGCCCGCACTGCACGTCTACTCGGGAGCGAATGCCGCAGCGGTCCTCGACGCACTGACTGCTCGACGTGAATCGTCCGAGGGCCCAGCGCGACTGGTGATCGTTGCCGCTGATGCAGCGCAGCTCGCTGAGCGAGCAGCGCGCGCCGAGCAGCACGTCACCGCGGGCAAGCCTGCAGGAACCGGGGTGCACTTTGCTGCGGTGCCTATCGAAGGCGAACTGGGTTTTGTGTTCACCGCCGGGGGAGCGGCATACAACGGCATGGGCGCCCAACTGTTCCGTGCACTTCCAGAATCGATCACGCCGATTTCGACCAACTTCCCGCTCGGGCAGATCTCCAACTGGGTCAACGATCCCGACCACGTGCCGTTGCCCGCCGACTACCTGTGGGGCACTGCACTGCTCAGCCAAGCGCACGCCGAGATCACGTTGGGGCTCCTTGGCCTCAAGCCGTCGGCAGCAATCGGCTACTCGTCAGGCGAAAGCAACGTGCTCTACGCCTTCGGCGTGTGGCGTGACATGGATGCAATGCGTCGTGAGATCGACGAGACGCGGATGCTCACCAACGAGATTGCCGTCGACTTCGACGCCGTCGCCCGAGCTTGGAACGTCGACCGCGCTGACTGGGCTGTGTGGAACGTGCTCGCCCCAATCGACGATGTGCGCGCCGCAATCGCCGACGAACCTCGCGTCCACCTCATGCTGATCAACACCGAACGCGACCTCGTGATTGCTGGTGATGCGCAGGTGTGCCGTCGCATCGTCGACACCTTCGGAGCGCAGCGCTGCCGCCCGGTTGGCTACAACCTCGCCTGCCACGTTCCAGAAGTCGCCGCAGAATTTCACCAGCCCTGGCTCGACGTACACACGCGCGACGTCACGGCCGCGCCAGGTGTGCGGTTCTATTCGAACGGTGTCGGCGGGGCCTACGACGTCAGTACCGAGAACTGTGCTGCAGCGATTACACGCCAGGCCGAGACGACCGTCGACTTCCCGGCGACGATCAGGGCCGCCTACGACGACGGTGTTCGCATTTTCGTCGAGCATGGCCCGTCCGGCGCATGCACCAACTTCATCCGTGAGATCCTGGGCGACGATGTGCTTGCCGTGCATGTCGACCGCCGTGACAGCAACATCGAGCAACTCTTTGATGTGTGCGCTGCGCTGGTCGCTGTTGGTGTCGAGGTCGATCACGACGCGCTGACTTCCAGGTTGAGTCATTGCACACCTGAGCGCACTGCTGCCAGTGGCCCGGTGATGTCGTTCCCGGCTCATCGTGCGCCCGTCCGTCGGAACACGCAACCATCGGTTGCCCACCAGACAATGGCGCCCGCACCAGTCCTGCTGTCCATCTTCGACTCGATGGCGGAACGCGATCGTGTGATCGAGGAAGTGCCGAGCACCGATGCAGTCGATGCAGTCGATGATTCGTTCCCGGCAGCCGTAGCCGTGCCTGTCGCTCAACTCGTCGGCGTCGCGCCTGGGTACTTGGT
>JBLIKS010000041.1:0-14270 GCA_047635555.1 Candidatus Azotimanducaceae bacterium | reverse complement strand
AACCGACGCGACGCGATGGCACCGGCGTGGCACACTCCGCTGATGCAACGACAGAACATTTCATCAGGCGGCCCGTATGAGGAGCCGTACGGGTACAGCAGAGCCGTAAAGGTCGGCAATCAGGTGCACGTGGCGGGTACCTGTGCGCAGCCGCCGAACGTCGACGGTGTTGGGGCGTACGACCAGGCCGTCGATGCGTTGAACACGATCTCCGTTGCTCTGGCTGCGGCAGGCGCGAGCGTCGCTGACGTTGTCCGGACGCGGGTCTATGTCGTCGACCTCGACGACGCCGACAGCGTGATGCGGGCCCACGGCGAAGTGTTCGGGAAGATCCGCCCGGCGTGCACGCTGTTGCATGTCGCTGGGCTTCTCGACCCGAAGCTCCTTGTCGAGATTGAGGCTTATGCAGTGATCAGCGACTGACCACAGAGTTGCGAAAGGGGCCTGACCCCATACGCAACTGTGTGGCGAGAGCGTCTTCAGTGAGGTTGTCGATGCGGTCACCGAGCCACTGGAAGAAGCTCTGCGACGCAATTGCCTGGAAGAGCAGCCATGCAATGAACAACACGGTGGCAATGCCGAGCGCGATTTTCACCCAACGCAAAAATTTGCTCGTGTACTGGGTGATCAACGGCGTGAAGCTGCGCACCGCAGTGGTCGCGCGCTGTGAGAATTGCTCGGCCGCCCGATCGAGTTCTTGGCGGGCCACGGTGCGGACCTCGGCAATGATTTCTTGTGCGTCCTGGCGTCCGTAGCCCAGCGGTCGATCGGTAGATATCCGCTGGTCGGCGGCGATCAACTCATGAGGAACCAGCGCTTCGGCTCGCGTCAGTTCTGCAGTGCTCGGTGGGGAGCGACGGATGTCGGTCCAGTCGAAACCGTCCCACCACCGCAGGTTGGTGCGGCTGTCAGGATCCGGATACCAACCGGGCCGGGGAGCATCAACGTAACGCATCTCTCAGCGGTCCCGGTGATCGTCTCGGTTGGGCTGGGGGAGTTCGACGCGTTCGTCGTCGTCTGGGATCGAAAGACCGTCCTTCGGGCGGACCTCGTCCTCGGGGTCCTCCGGGCGGATTGCCTCTGTGATCGCTGCGACCGTACCGAGCAGACCGGAGAACTCTGCCGGGATGACGAGCTTCGTGGCACGACCGTCGCCGATCCGTGCGAGCGCTGTCAAGTACTCGATCGTGAGGACGTGTTGGTTGGTGTTGGCTTCCTTGATTCCGGTCAGCCGTGCCTTTGCCGCTGCACCCTCGCCTTCACCGAGCAATGTGAGCCGCAGCTTGTTCGCCCCGGCTCGAAGCTGGATCGCCTCGGCGTCACCCTGGGCATCAAGGATCGCAGCTTCCCGGCGACCGGTTGCAGAGAGCACCGCGGCCTGCTGTTCGCCGTCGGCACGAGCAATTGCGGCCTCCTGGTAGCCCTTGGCCTCGGTGACTGTGGCACGGCGATCGCGCTCGGCGCGCATCTGCGCGTGCATGGCCGACACGATGTCCGGCGGCGGATCGATGCGCTGAATCTCGACACGAACCACTCGCACACCCCATTTGTCGGTGGCGTCGTCGAGGACCTCGCGCAACTGGGTGTTGATCGTGTCACGCGACGTGAGTGCCCTGTCGAGCTCCATGTCGCCGATCAAGTTACGAAGATTGGTCTGGGCGAGCTTCGTGATAGCGGTGAAGAAGTCGGCAATGTTGTAGACGAGGCGCTGCGGGTCGGTTGCCTCGTAGTAGACGACGGCGTCGACGGACACGACCACGTTGTCGGCGGTGATGACTTCTTGCGGCGGCACGTCAACGACCTGCTCACGCATATCGATCAACTGCATAGTTTCGATGAACGGCAGAATCAGGTTGAGGCCCGGTTCGCGTGTGGCCTGGTATTTACCGAGACGCTCAACCAGACCACGCTGATACGGACGCACGATCTTGACGGCGCCGACGAGGACCGCGATGCCGATCAGCGCGATAACGCCGACGACGATGGCAATGGGATTCATGATTGTTCCCTGTCTGTTGATTGGTCTCTTGGTGGTGCTGGTGCTGGTGCTGGTGGTGGTGGTGGTGGCTTTTGCAGCGGCGGGCCTGTGGGCGGTGTTGTGGGTGGTGCAGCGATGAGCGGTGTGACGACCACCCGGGTGCCGTGCATTTCGGTGACGGTGACTTTCGAACCGTTGGTGATCGCGATTCCGTCGTTGGTGAGTGCGCTCCACACTTCGCCCTCGACCTTGACTCGGCCGCGCCGTTCGGTGTCGTCGGGGTCAATCGTGACGGTGACGATCGCCGTCATTCCAACGAGCCGATCAGCACCGACACCTGCCGCAAGGTCATTTTCATCGGCGAATTTCATCACACGCTTGTACAGCAAGACCCATAACGCTGCGCCGCCGAAGATGAAGACGCCCCACTGGATTTCGATGGCGACGTCGTAAAAACCCAGCAGGGCGGCAGCGAAGGCCGAGACAGAAAAGGGCAGAAGAACGAATGCCCCAGCAAGCACCGTGAGTTCGATGATGACGAACGTGACGCCGATGAACAGCCACACCCACGGCCAGACGTTGAGGTCGATCCCAAGGTCCAATACGGCCGACAACATGATTCCAACCTACCCACGTTGCCCCGACGACCGTAGGTCAAGCCCAGAACAGGGTGTCGGCCGCACCGGCAAAGGCGGTTACAGCGAGGCGCGGCGGATGCGGAGGGGGGTCTCAGTGGGTGAGGTGAGGCAGGCGCCGGTGTCGCAGTCGAAGCGCCACCCGTGCAAGGTGCAGACGAACTCGCCGTCTTGGATCTCGCCAAAGGCCTCGAGGTCGGCGTCACGATGCGGGCAGCGCCGCTGGACGACGTAGTCGCCGATCTGAATGTCGGCCTCGTCAACATGGTCGCCGCCGCCTGCTGCGATTTCGAGCTTGCGTACCACTTCGGCTTCGGCGCGCTTCATCCGTTCACGCGACAACGACTTCAAGAAGTTGTAGACGTACTCGTTGAACTCGCCTTCGCGCCACGCCGTGAAGCGGCACGACAGCAGCAGCGAGTTACTCCAGTCGACAGCGCGCTGAGCGGTTACGGCTTCGACCAGGTCGCGCGAGATGTCGAAACGGAAGCCGTACTGTTCGCCGTCGTGGCGACGCACTTCGGCGTTCGGAAAGTCGATGACGATCGGCAGGTCGCCCGCGTTGATCACGACGTTCGCTCCGACCATCGAGCACAGCGTCGGCGCCATCTCGAGGAGCGGCTGCCACCATTTTTGCAGCTCGGCCAGCAAGTCGATGTCGAGCGCCTTCCAGTCGGCTTTCATGTCGTCGAGCCACGGCAACCAGTCGGCCTGGTACTGCTTGAGGTAGGCGCGCTTGTCGGTGAAGATGGCATCGACGTCAGCGTTGGGTATCGGGTGGGTCGAGGTAATCGTGTCACCAACCTCGATCGTGGTGCCGGGGATGTTCAGCACGCCATGACGTTCGCTGTCGTTGAGCATCGCAAGGAATGCGGTTTGGTCGGGGAAGATCGACAGCTCGTCACCGTCGATCATGTTCAAGCCGAACAGGTCAGGGTCGAGGAAACACGGTGGGCCGGCGCTCGGCACAACAGCGCGGGCGTCGATCTTTTCGACATACCGCATCGCACGGGCGAACTGGGCCTTGACCTTGGCTGTGCACTGGCGCTGCTTCTCCGCGTCGTCCATCTCATAGACCATCGGATACCAGATCGCGCCGGAGAACTGCAGCCAGTGCAGATCGACCGGGCCGTGCGCAGCGAGCTGACCGAGATCGTTCGTGCGGCAGTCGTTCTGGTTGACGAGGATCGCATCGTCGGCGATGACAACAAGCGCTGAGTCACCGCCTGGACCGTCAGTGATCGACGACTCGACATGGATAGCGATCTTGAGGCCAGGCGCGATCTCGAGCTCTGCAGTGTCGTTCGTCTCCAAGAAATTGGTGAACCCGTGCTCCTGCAACGTGCGCCGCTGTTCGCGGGTGGGGAAGTCGGGGAGCAGGATTGGAATATCGCGGCGCAGATGTTGATCGAGCCATGTCTTGTCGTGGTGATCGCCGTGCAGGTGCGAGACGTAGAGGAAGTCGGCCTGTTCGATCCGCTCGCGCAGATCGTCGCTCAGCTGATCGTTGCGCGGGAACGGGAACCATCCACCGAAGAACGCCGGCTCGAACCAGGGGTCACAGAGAATTGACCCCGCTGACGTCTCGATCAGTATTCCTGCATGGCCAATCGACGTCGCACGCACCCCTGCAGGATAGAGGCGCTGACGGTGGTGTGGAAGGTCGTGTCGGACACGTCGCTGGCAATCGCTCACATAACCCAGCAGGAAAACGGCAAGAGCAGCAGCTGATTGCGCAGCTGCTGCTCTTCAAGATGCTTTCAAATTGATTGTTTGTCAGGCGACGGGCGGGTCGGTGAACTGCTGGCCCGCACGCGAGACGTGCTCGGTCCAGGCGCTGCCATCCCAGTAGCGGAGTTCGTAGCGGCCCGACGGATCGGCGTACCAGCCGGCGGGGACACTCGACTCGGCGGCTGCTTCAACAGCAGCCTCGCTGGTGGCGGCAACGGCCTGGTCGGCTGCGACTGGCTCGGCGACTGGCTCGGCGACTGCCGTGGCGGCTGCATCGTTGCCCGGCAGAGTCGGCGTGTCGGCGACTTCGACCACGGCTGCGGCATAGGCCTCGGTTGCCTCAGCGCCAGCGGCTGCTGCATCGGCCGGATCGCTGCCCGCGTCGGCGACTTCGCTTGCGGCTGCGGGATCGCTGGTGGTTGCATCGGCGGGCATTTCGGCCACAGCAGCTGCAGCGACGGAAGAAGCAGCCACGCTGACATCGTCAGACTCGCCGCTCTCGCGGCTCAGATAGGCCACAATGTTCGTGCCCGCGGCCACGATCGAGACGACAGCCCAACCCTCAGCCGACTTCTCGGTGAGCATTGGGGCGAGGGATTCAGCGTCGTATGACGACGCGGTGATCGAAAAAAACTCCTGCATGCAGCAAGAATAGTCCCCGACACGCCCAGAAACGGAGGCATCGGTCCGTTCATGAGGAATATTTGTCACTCGTCGGACGGTTGTAGGCCTTCGGTCAGCGCGTTGACGTCGGCATGTTGGGGATCGCCGTCGTAGGTGACGACGCCACCGTTCAGGGCGACGAGGCGCTGGCTTTCGAGCACGCTCGACAGTTCATGCGTGGCAACAACGAGTGCCGCGCCGTCGGCATGGGCGAGCCGAAACAGCTCGAGGAGTGCAAGGCGACCGGTGCGATCGAGACCAACGAACGGCTCGTCAACGAGCATCACGTCGAAGGGCCGGACGAACGCCATCGTGATCGCGGCCTTCTGCTTGAGCCCGCGACTGAATGTCATCGGCAGATCGTCGGCCCGGTCAACGAGCCCCACGGCGTCGAGGAGGTCGACGGCGTGCTGTTCCCAGTTCTCGGTGCCGTGCAGGCGAGCGATGTACTCGAGGTGCTCCCAGACACTCAGATCGTCATAAAACACCGGCGCGTCTGACAGGTAGGAGAGCGCAGCACGCGCATCGGGCGAACCGAGCGCGTTGCCGGCGATCTCGGCCGTGCCGCCGGACGGTTCGAGCATCCCGGCAAGCATGCGGATCAACGTGGTTTTGCCGCTGCCGTTGTGACCAATCAGGGTGACCCGCTCGCCAGCGCGCACTTCAAAATCGATTGGAGCGAGCGCCTGGGCCTCGCCGTAGCGCTTGGTCAATGCAACAGTGCTGATCGCGGGTGTTGTGTTCATCGGGTTCCCATCATGGAGGGTTCAGGTCGCTTGCCGTTCAGCCCGGCCAGCTTCAAAGAACGATCGAATCGCAACGCCCCAACGGTCGCGTCGCTGGACCCAGCGCACGAGCAGCCCAAGGACGAGAGCCACGCCGATGGCGGCCCGCAGGGCTGTGCCGACGCTGGGATCGAAACGCATCGCGACGATCGGGACGAGACCAAGGCTGGTGAGAATGATTGGTAAGAAGGTCGAGAATGCGTTGCTGAAGCCGGCGAACTCGGGCGGGACGAACGACTGCTCGGTGTCGCGGGGGGTGCCCATGATGTTCGTGTCGGCGACAGCGATCGGGGTCGGCGCGTCGAGCACAGCGCCGGCCACGGGGCCAATAGCGCCGGCGAGGGTGGCCGGCAATGCGATGGCAAACGCCGCTGCGGCGTGGCTCGGCTCGAGGATCGATGCAGCAGTGGCGCCGAGGAACGCGGCCACCGCGAGGAGCGCTGCCGGAGCAACGAGGTGGTGGGCAAAGAGTTGGCCCCGTTCGATCGGGAGCCCGTCGGTGATGTCGGGCCGGTCGATCTCTTGCGACAACGGTTCGATGGCTTCCATCCCGAGCAGGAACAGCGCAGCGAGTGTCCCGAGGAGGAACAGCAGGCTCGAACTGGCCGCGAGCGATGCGCAGACGCCGCCGACTATTGCAAGGCTGGCGATGCGTGCGAGCCGCGATGCCGGCAGCCGCCGAAGCGACCTGAATCCGCGTCGCCAGATCATGGAACGGACCGAGCCACGGGACCCGCAACGTTCGCTGATGGGTGTCCGTGGCGAGCCGCCCCACGGTGTCGACCGGAGCGTTTCAGCGCGCAATTGGCGGCGCAGCATCACGACGGTTCGCAGGTCTTGCACGGTCGCTGCGAAGCGGAGTTGTGTGACCAGTGAGCCACGGCGCTCCAGCGGTTCGATGCGCAGCCCGCCACAGAGTGCGAGGGAAAGCGCGATTGCTCCAAGTGTGATGACGATCGCAACGACGTCGATGCCCTGCTGCCGGATCCCCCAAAAGGCAAGGCTCCCGTCGAGGTCGGCCGGGCCGAAACGCAGCGGACTGCTACTCGGGCCGTTCCAATTGATCCAGGCGGCGGCGCCCTGCCAGGCAAGGCCAACCGCTGCGATTGCGGTGGCGGCCCACCGCGGCAAACGGATGACATGTGCAATCACGGCCGACGTCACGAACACGGCGCCGGTCACGGCACCGAAGAGGGCGCCAGCAGCAGCCCATGCTGCTCGCGATCCTTCGACCTCTCGGGCGACGAACTGTCCAAGCACGGCGGTCGCCATTGCGAAGGAGAACGTGACGGATCGGATTCGCTGGCCGACCGGGCGCAGCAGTGCGCGTCGTCGGTTGATCGGTGAGAGAAGGACGTGGCGGATGTCGGCCACTTCGATCGCGACGGGCCCGCCATCGGCTCCGCTTCGCAGGCCCAGGCCGAACGCCAACACCACGATGAGGCCGACGATCGAAGGGCCCCGCGCCAACAAGTCCGAGGTTTTGATGCCGTCGCCGACCACTCCGTCGATCGCATCAGAAGCAAGAACGACGCCAGTCAGACCAACGAGTGCGAACAGGTACACGCGATAGGCGACATCGAACCATTCGGCATCGCCAAGTCGACGACTCTGGCGAGTGCGACGCAGGTCGCGCAATGCTCCTGCCCTGTCGATTTCCATCGCCCGCGACGCTATCCGTCGCTGCGACCACCGACTCGATCTCGACAGCTGTGAAAGCTGGCCGGTGCCGAGGAGGAACGCCTCCTGTAGAGCAAACTAAAAGGAGAACTACTCTCATCACCACGTCGGACGACGAGGAGCCCCCATGACAACACCGATCCGCAACCGATTTGTCGCCGCACTCGCGGCAAGCGCGCTCCTTACCTTGACGGCGTGCGGAGGCAGCGACGCAGCGTCAGACGCGGTCATCCCGCCAGCCGCTGAGACTGCCGACACCGCCGCCACTGCCGACACTGTTGCAGCCGCCACTGACGAGGCAACGACGGAGCCGGTCGTCGCCGCGGGAGCGATCCTCGAGAACTCTGCATCGTTGACTGTCACCGGCGAAGCCCTGCCGCCACTCGAGGATCCGGACAACGACGCTGCGGTCGGCATGGCATCGCCGGTCGTCGTCGGCGCCACCTTTGACGGCACCGAGGTGTCGATCGGTGGGCCGACCGATGGGCCGACGATGCTCGTGTTCCTTGCGCACTGGTGCTCGCACTGCAACGACGAAATCCCTGAGATCGTGACGCTGCGCGACCGCGGCGACCTACCGGCAAATCTCAACATCATCGGTGTCAGCACCGCGGTGCAGGACGATCGTGACAACTTCCCGCCGTCAAGCTGGATCGTCGAGAAGGATTGGACCTGGCCGGTGCTTGCCGACACGGCCGACTCCGAAGCCATTCAGCTCTACGGCGGCACGGGCTTCCCGTTCACCGTGATGCTGAACGACGACGGCACCGTCAACGCCCGCAAGAGTGGCAGCGCCCCGGCCGACGAGATCCTCAAGTGGATCAACGCCGCACTCTTCACCGTGTAACCGGTCAAGCTAGCTGGTCGAATCAGCCGGCCCAGGTTGGTGGCAACGTGGTGTGGTCACTGACGTTGCAGTCGTCACCGAACACCAGGTAGCGATCGAAGTTGCGCAGAAACCAGCGGTCGTGGGTGACCGTGACGACGGTGCCGTTGAACTGTTGGAGACCGACTTCGAGCGCCTCAGATGACACGAGGTCGAGGTTGTCGGTTGGCTCGTCGAGGAGCAACAACGTGGCGCCCGACAGCTCGAGGAGCAGGATCTGAAATCGTGCCTGTTGTCCGCCCGACAATGTCTCGAACAGTTGGTGCGCTGCGTGCTGTAGCTCGTAGCGACGCAGCATGCCCATTGCCTTACTGAGCACCACGTCGTGATCGTGCAAGATGTCAACGAGCTCGCGCCCGTTCCACTCGGGGTGCTCATGTGTCTGGTGGAACAACCCGGGAACAACACCTGAGCCGAGCCGGCACACACCGTTGTGGGCGACCGCTCCAGTTCCCGAGCCAGCAGCACCGTCCATCGAGGCGGAGTCGAGAAGGCGCAAGAAGTGGCTTTTGCCAACGCCGTTGCCGCCAAGCACAGCAACGCGCTCGCCGTACCAGAGCTCGGCGTCGAACGGATCGGTCAGACCTTCGATTTCCAACCCCTCACAGATGACAGCGCGCTTGCCGGTGCGCGCGCCGCGCAGCTGAATATTGATCACTTGCTCGGCCACGTCGGGCGGCCGTTCGTTCTTTTCGACGAAGTGCCGCAGCTTTGTTTCGGCGGCCTTCAACTTCGGTGCAAACGCTTCGCTCATCGAGGTCCGCTGGCGCATCAGCTTGACGTAGTCAGCGAGGCGCAGCTTCTCGGTGTCATAGAGGGCCCGGTTGTGGGACCGAACGTTGTCGTGGTGCTCTTTCGCCGCGGCATACGTCGCGAACGAACCGCCATGGGTCCATGCTCCAGCCGGGTCGATCGTCACGATCTTGGTTGCGGTCGCCGCGAGGAGTTCACGGTCGTGGCTGATGTAGACAACGGTCTTGCGAGTCTCATTGAGCTGCTGTTCGAGCCAGCGCTTTGCGGGCACATCGAGAAAGTTGTCAGGCTCATCGAGCACGAGGACGTCGAACTCGCTCCGCAGCAACGCTTCGAGTGCGAGCCGTTTCTGCTCGCCACCGCTCAAGGTGCGCAGCGGACGATCGGCCACTGCGTCAAAAGATTCACCGAAAGCTCGTGTCGTGCACTCGTTCCACAGCACCTCGGCGTCATAGCCACCAACATCGCCCCACGCCGCGATTGCTTCGGCATACGCCATGCCGTCGTCGGTTGCGAGGGTCGCCTCTGCGGCAGCGAGCCTGGCTGCTGCACCGCTGAGTCGGGTCGGAGCGATTGACAGGAGGAGCTCGCGAACCGTCGTTGCGGGGTGTTCGGCGGTGCCGACCAGTTGGTGCATCACACCGAGTTGCCCGTCGATGCTGATCGTGCCGGCGGTGGGTGTGAGTTCACCGGTGATCAGTCGAAGGAGCGTGGTCTTGCCGACACCGTTTGCCCCGACCAGCGCAACACGATCACCGTTGCCGATGGTGAAACTGATGTCGTCGAGCAGTTCGTCGCCACTGGGCAAACGCCACTCGAGATGGCTCACTGAGATCGCGCCCATCAGATGGTCCTGATCACGGAGCGAGGTGTTCGGCGGCCGCGATTGCGCGTTCAATCACGATGCGAACCGGGATGCCCAGCGATTCGGCAGCGCGCGCGGCATCGTCGAACTCGACCTTGATGCGGTGCGCCGCGACTTTGAGCCCAATCGTGTGACCGTCGATCTCGACGCTGGTCATCTCGCGTTTTTGCGGCCAACGCACAAGCGACGTGGCACGCACCCCGAGCGAACCGGTTTCACGGACCAGCACGTCGCGCATCGCGTCGCGCATCGTGGGCTCGCACAACGCGCTGACGGTGTGGGCGGGCCGGCCCTTCTTCATGACAATCGGCGTGGCCCACGCGTCGTGGGCGCCCGCCGCGAGGAGCCGATCGATGGTGTGCGCAATGACCTCGCCGGACACATCGTCGACGTTCACGTCGAGCTGCACGATTGGCGCGCCATTGTCAGCAACGCCAGGCGCAGTGGCTTCGACGATCGTGACTTGGACGACGTTGGCGCGTCCGGGCGGGTCGGCGGTTCCCGCGCCGTAGCCGACGCTCCGTGGAGTTCCGGAGGGCATCGGGCCGAACTCGGCTGCCAAGGTCGTCATTAATGCAGCACCTGTCGGCGTCGCGGTTTCCAGCATCATTGGTAAGCCGTGCGTCAGGGCGCCAGCCTCGGTGAGCAGCGCGATTGTTGCCGGGGCCGGGTGGGGGAGCGCTCCGTGTGCTGTTTGCACGATGCCGCTGCCGAGGCCAATCGACGAGCACACGACACGTTCGATGCCCAACGATTCGAGTGCGGCGCAGACGCCGACGACGTCGATGATCGAGTCGAGCGCGCCGACCTCGTGCAGCTCGACGTCAGCCGGAGCGATGCCGTGAATCGCACCTTCGACTGCAGCCAACCGTTCGAAGACGGCGCGCGCCCGCGCCCGCACCCGGTCGGGCAGGTCGGCTGTGTCGAGGAGTGCCAAGATCTCGCTCGCAGGGCGATGGACATGCGGCGCCGCCTCTCCTGAGTGCTCACTGTCATGTGCGTGCAGCTCGTCGTGCGTGACGATGTTTGCCCATGTCGCGCCGACCCCGCACCGTTGGACGCGTTCAAAGAACATGGCGTAGCCGTCGACGCCGAGCCCGGCGATCGTGTCGGCAATCGTGTCGGTGTCGGCACCGGCATCGACCAGCGCTGCCATCACCATGTCACCAGCGACACCGGCGTGGCAGTTGAACCATGCGGTACGTGTCACGAACACATCCTGGCAATTGCGCAGGCCGCGCCGAACCCGTTGTCGATCCCGACGACCGAGATGCCTGAGGCACACGAGGCATGCATGGCCAACAGCGCGGTCACGCCTTCGAGCCCGGCGCCGTACCCGACGCTGGTTGGAACAGCGACCACCGGTACGGCGGTCAGCCCACCGATGACACTTGCCAGTGCACCTTCCATGCCGGCAACGCAGATCACTGCATCGGCTGAGGTGACATCGTCGATGCGGGCAAGGAGCCGGTGGAGGCCGGCGACGCCGACGTCGGCGATCAGGCGAGGTGCGAAGCCATAGGCGCGCAGGGTCAACTCGGCCTCGTGTGCCACCGCGAGATCGCTCGTTCCGGCAGTGATGACGAGCACGTCTGACGTGCGAGTCGGCTCGGGTGCACGCCACAGGAGCGACCCGTTGGCTTCGATCGCGGTGCCGTGGGCGTTGAGGCATGCCGCGCGCTGATCGCTATTGGTCCGGGTGAGGAGCACCGGGCCTGATCCGTGTTCCAGCAGTTCGGCGACGATTTTGACGCAGTGCTCAACAGTCTTGCCCGGCCCGTACACCGCCTCGGGCATGCCCTGTCGGAGTGTGCGGTGATGATCGACGAGCGCGCCGTCGATATCGGCGAACGGGAGCCGTCGGAGCCGCTCCACCGCATCGTCCGGGGTGGTCGTCCCCGCTCGAATACCCTCGACCAGTTCACGGAGTGTCTGTTCGTCCATTAGCGCACATCGTGCCAGACCCAACACCGAACGCCATGTCGCTCGGTATTCCCTCAGCGGCAGTTCGGAGACAATGGCCTACGATCAGCCCGATGAACGAGAGTGACAGCGGGCAGGCAATGGCGATTGGACGCGTAGGATTTTTCGGCCCGTTCGGCACGTTCACCCAGCAGGCGCTGCGGACGCAGCCTGATTTGGCCGCGGCCGAGCAGGTTCCGTTCCGCACAGTGCCCGACATCCTCGATGCAGTGCAGGCCGGCGCGGTCGACGTTGGCTTCGTACCGATCGAGAACTCGATCGAAGGCATGGTCAACTTCACGCAGGATGCGCTGGCCTTCGACCACGACCTCGTTATCCAGCGCGAAGTCGTCATCGACATCGAACACTGCCTCGTCGCGCGCCCCGGCGTCGCGCTCGCCGACATCTCGACGATCTACTCGATCCCCGTCGCCACGGCGCAATGCCATCGCTATCTCCGCGAGACCTTGCCCGAGGCCGACATCCACGCGGCGAACAGCACCGCCGATGCCGCCAAAACCGTTGCAGAATCCGACGACATGAACATCGCAGCGCTCGCTCCGCGTGTCGCTGCTGATCTCTATGGCCTCGACGTGGTTGCTGCGAACATCGCCGACCATGAGGGCAACCAGACCCGCTTCCTGCTCGTCGCCCGCGACGGCGTGCCCGCACCAACAGGCCACGACAAGACGGCGCTGGTCATTTACCAACGCGCCGATGAGCCCGGCTCGTTGATCTCGATTCTCCAGGAATTCGCCGCCCGCCGGATCAACCTGTCAAACCTGTTCAGCCGTCCGACCAAAGACGGTGGCCTCGGCGACTATTGCTTCATCATCTACGCCGATGCCCACGTGTCTGATCATCTCCTCGCCGACACGATGCGGTCACTGCACGCGAAACATGGTCGCGTGAAGTTCCTGGGTTCGTATCCGGCCGTCGGCGAGCACGCTGACGCCGCTCGTGCCGACGTCGGTGGGCGTTGGGATGTCGCTGACACTTGGCTCGCGGCCATCCGCGCTCAAATCCAGTAGCCGTCCCCGGTCTCGGTTGCGTTTGCCTGGTCCGAAAGTGGAGATGGCCCGCCGTTAGTCTCGGCGCTATGTCGGAACAGCCTGTCGCAGTCGTCACCGGTGCCAACTCAGGGATCGGTCGCGCTACCGCAGTCCACCTTGCTCAGGAAGGGATGCGCGTCTTCGGAACGGTGCGCTCTGCATCCAAGGCCGACAAGCTGCTGGCAATGGCTGCTGCTGCTGGCGTCACCGTCGAACTCGCCGAGCTCGACGTTGCTGATGACGAATCGGTACAGGCCGGCTTCGCACAGATTCTTGCCGCTGCGGGCCGTGTTGATCACCTCGTGAACTCGGCCGGAGTCGGCGGCAACGCCGTCGCCGAGGAGTGCCCGTCCGAGCTGTACAACAGTGTCTTCAACATCAATGTCACTGGCGCTGTTCGCTGCTCTCAGCAGGTGTTGCCGGGGATGCGCGAGCGTCGTGCCGGCACGATTGTCAATATCACCTCGGTGGCCGGCCGCATTGCGGCACTTGCGCAGTCGCCCTACGTTGCTTCCAAATGGGCGCTCGAAGGTGTCAGCGAAGGAATGGCCCAAGAGCTAGCACCGTTCGACGTGCGTGTCGCGATCGTCGAGCCCGGTGTGACGAAGTCAGCAATCTTTGCCAAGAACGTCGATGTGCCGAACTCGACCGGCGCCTATGACGCGCACTACCGGAACATGTTTCAGTTCTACGCCGCCGGGTACCTGAGCGCGACCGACCCGTTCGAGGTCGCCAAGGTGATCCACCATTCGATGGTTACCGACGCGCCTGAGCTGCGTTATGCCGTCAGCTGGGCGGGCCCCGAGATGGCCGCGCTGCACGACCGCATCGATCACGCCGACTGGCTCGAACTCGGTCGGATCGACGACTTGGATGCCTACATGACGCGTTTCGAAGAGATCTTCGGCGTCGACATCCACACGCCGGAATGACCACCGCCGTTCCGCTCAAGATCCTGACCGTCTGCAGTCACAACCGGACTCGGTCCGTGATGACAATGGTGATGCTGCAGTCGATGCTCGACGCCCGGTTGGGCGACGGCGCGGCCATTGTCCAGTCGCTCGGTTTCGGGCCAGAAGACATGGCTTCGATTCCGGATGCGGTCGATGCAATGAAGCGTCGCGGCTTCGACACGTCTGGTCACCGCAGCCGCAAAGTCACTGCGGAGAACGTCGGCCTGGCCGACCTGATTCTTACCTCGGAGCGTGATCACGTCGTCAAAATCGCCGCTCTGTCGCCCCAGGCATATCGCCAAACGATGACATTGCCCGAATTCTTAT
>JBLIKS010000040.1:0-14310 GCA_047635555.1 Candidatus Azotimanducaceae bacterium | reverse complement strand
AGAATTCGCGACATGAAGATCAACCCGAATCCGTACCTCGATGACGACCTCTTGGCCCTCGCCGAGATGACGGGCCGTTTCGCGGACGAACAGATCGCTCCAGGATTCACCGAACGCGACACGACCCGGACACTCGACCGCACGCTGTCGGTGGCGATGGGCGACCTCGGCCTGATTGCACCCGAGCTCCCCGAACATCTCGGCGGCCAGGGCACCTCCAAAGTCGCCGCCGGTGTGATCCACGAACAGATCGCCGCTGCGGATCTCTCCATCTCCTACATCAATCTGCTCGGCTCACTCAACGCCCAGATTCTCGCCGACCACGGCGATCCCGAGATCGTTGGCCCATGGCTGCACGAACTGACTGCAGGGCGCGTCATTGCTTCGCTCGGCCTGACCGAACCGCGCGGTGGATCCGATGCCGCACAGCTGGGTTTGCAGATCGCAACCGACGGCAACCACTACGTCCTGGACGGCGAAAAGACATCGATTTCGGCAGCCGACCAGGCCGAGATCTCCGTCGTGTTCGGCCGCACCGGCGACCCTGGGGCACGCGGCATCACTGCGGTACTGGTTCCAATGGGCCTCCCAGGCATCACGACAACCCGTTTTGACTGCCACGGACAACGCGCGATCGGTCGAGGGTCGATCTTCTTCGACGGTGTCCGGGTGCCCATCACGCACCGACTCGGCGACGAAGGGGGCGGGTTTGTTCAGGTCATGCAAGGGTTCGACTTCTCGCGCGCACTGATCGGGCTCCAGGTCCTCGCCGTCGCCCGCGCCGCACTCACCGACGCCTGGACCTACTCCACCGAGCGCACCGCCTTCGGCCAACCGTTGTCAGCCTTCCAGGGCGTCTCCCACCGGCTCGCCGAGTTTGACACCCAGGTCGAAGCTGCGCGCCTGCTCTGCTACCAGGCATTATGGGCAGCCGACCGTGGGCTCGCGCACAGCGCCGAAGCAGCGATGTGTAAATGGTGGGCACCGAAGCTCGCCTATGACGTCGTTCACGAGTGTCTGCTCGTCTTAGGCCACGGCGGCTACGACCGCGGCGTCATGGAGCAACGACTTCGCGATGTCCTCGGGTTCCAGATCGGCGACGGCACGGCGCAGATCATGAAGACTGTCATCGCGCGCGACCGCGTTGGACGAGCCAACGTGCCTGCCTGACCTGGCGCGCCCAGCCGCGACCCAACCGCGCCCAGCCGCGACCCAGCCGCTGGGGACACCGACACCGACACCAATACCGGGGGAACACACATGCAATTCGACGCCGACAACATCGCGATCCGCAGACCCGCGATGATCGAATCCGGATTCTGGCTCGACCAGACAATCAACAAGTCGCTCGACGACGCCGCTATCGCCCATCCTGAGCGAACAGCGCTCACCGCCGTTCGGCTTGGTGGCAGCACCGTCTCGCTGACGTACCGCGAGCTGGCCGAAACAGCTGACCGAGTAGCCGTTGGCCTGCACCGGCTCGGCGTGCGCTCCAACGACATCGTGGCCGTGCAACTTCCGAACTGGTGGGAGTTCACCATTGCCTACCTCGCCTGCGCCCGAATCGGGGCGGTGATGAACCCCCTGATGCACATCTTCCGCGAGCGCGAACTGGAGTTCATGCTGGGCCATGGCGAAGCCTCGGTAGCCATCATCCCATCGACCTTCCGCGGCCACGACTTCCGCGCCATGTACGACGAGTTGCGTGAACGACTCCCGCATCTGGAGCACGTCATTGCCGTCGACGACGACGGGCCGGAGGGGTTCGCCGCACGACTCACCGGAACAGCGTGGGAAGAACAAGCCGACGCGGCCGAGATCCTGTCATCAAGCCGACCCGGCCCGGACGACATCACGCAACTGATCTACACCTCGGGCACGACCGGCGAGCCGAAAGGCGTCATGCACTCGTCGAACACGCTGTACTCGAACATCGTCCCGTACGCCGAGCGGCTCCACCTCGACACCGACGACATCGTCTTGATGGCCTCACCGATGGCCCACCAGACTGGTTTCATGTACGGCCTGATCATGCCCGTCATGCTCGGGTGCCCCGCCGTACTACTCGACGTCTGGGACCCGGGCCAGGCGGTCGAATTAATCAACGAGCATGCCGTCACTTTCACCATGGCCTCCACACCGTTCCTTGCCGACCTTGCCGACCGAGCCGACCTTGCCGACCTTGCCGAATCGGGCAACCAGCCGGTTCCGTCACTCCGGACGTTCCTTTGCGCGGGCGCCCCGATTCCTGGCCCCCTCGTCGAACGCGCCCAGCGCACACTCGGAGCGAACATCGTGTCGGCCTGGGGTATGAGCGAAAACGGCGCCGTCACCACGACGTTGATCGACGACGACCCGAGCCGAGCAATCGACACCGACGGATGCCCACTCCCCGGTGCGCAAGTCAAGGTAGTCGACATCGACGACGCAGAACTTCCCGTCGGCGAGACGGGTCGACTGCTCGTGAAATCCTGCTCCAACTTCGGTGGCTACCTCAAACGGGCGCAACTCAATGCGACCGACGCTGACGGGTGGTTCGACACCGGAGACCTCGCCCGACTCGATGAACACGGCTACATCCGGATTACCGGCCGCTCGAAAGACGTCATCATTCGAGGCGGCGAGAACATCCCCGTGGTCGAGATCGAGAGCCTGCTGTATGCACATCGTGCAGTGGCGCAGGTCGCAATCGTCGCGCTCGCCGACGAACGACTCGGAGAGCGGGCGTGCGCCGTTGTCGTCACGAAGCCCGGCGAGTCGTTCACGTTCGACGAAATGATCACCCACCTCGAACAATCACGCCTCGCCAAGAACTACCTCCCCGAGAAACTGATCATTCTCGATGCCATGCCAACCACCCCGTCCGGCAAGATCCAAAAGTTCAAGTTGCGGGACAAGATCAGCTGACCTTCACTACGTCACCACGTGTCGATGTTGGGGCGAATACCGCGAACCGGCGGTGCTGCAGCAAGCAATGTTGAGAGCCAACGACGCGAGTCCGCTGGGTCGATGACATCATCGATCTCAAAGTGCGTCGCCACGCTTAACGCCTTGCCATGCTCATACATCCGGTCGACCATCTCAGTGAACAACGCGTCGCGCTCGGCATCAGATGCAACCGCAGCCAGTTCTTTGCTGTAGCCGAGCCGGACGGCACCTTCGAGGCCCATGCCGCCGAACTCGCCGGTCGGCCACGACAGACAGGCGAGCGGCGCCTTGGTTGAACCGCCCATCATTGCCTGCGCCCCGAGCCCGTACGCCTTACGCGTGACGATCGTGATCATCGGGACCGAGACGTTGGCACCAGTGACGAACAAGCGTGAGCAGTGCCGTACCAGTGCGCTGGCCTCGATATCGGGGCCGACCATCATCCCGGGCGTGTCACACAGGGTGATGATTGGAAGGCCGTGCGCATCACACAACTGCATGAACCGCGCTGCCTTATCAGCTCCGTCGGAATCGATCGCACCGGCCAGATGGTGGGGATTGTTCGCCACAATGCCCACCGGTCGGCCTTCGAGGCGGGCGAAGGCCGTCACCATGCCCAACCCGAAGTCTCGTCGGAGTTCAGTAATCGAGCCGATGTCGAAGAGCCCGTCGATCACCGTGCGGATGTCGTAGGCGCGCAGCCGATCGAGCGGCACCACGTCGCGCAGCGCCGTCTGATCAGGTGCTTCCCACTCAGCGGTCGTGCCCTGAAAGTAACCAACGCAACGCTTTGCGATCGCCGTGGCTTCCGCTTCGTCGGCCGCCACGATGTCGACGACACCGTTCGCTCGCTGCACTTCGATCGGGCCGATTTCGGTCGGCTCGAACACGCCGAGCCCGCCGCCTTCGATCATCGCAGGGCCACCCATGCCGATATTCGAATCTTCGGTGGCGATGACAATGTCGCAACAGCCAAGGATGGCAGCGTTACCAGCAAAGCAATAGCCAGCGTTGACGCCGATGAGTGGCACAGTGCCAGAGAGTTGTGCGAACCACAGGAATGCGAGGCAGTCGAGGCCGCTCACCCCGATCCCGTCGGTGTCGCCCGGCCGGCCGCCGCCACCTTCGGTGAAGAAAACCAGTGGAATGCGCAGTTGCTCAGCAAGTTCGAACAGCCGGTCTTTCTTGCGATGGTTTTGCGTGCCCTGCGTGCCGGCCAGCACGGTGTAGTCGTATGACACAGCAATCGCCTTACGCGTCCGTGCATCAGCGAAGAGATCTCCGTTGATATCGCCGATACCACCGACCAAGCCGTCAGCGGGCGTTTTGGCAATGAGGTCGGCAACGTCGCGCCGTCGCCGTTGGGCAGCGATCACCAGCGGGCCGTACTCGATAAACGAGCCCTCGTCGACGAGGTCAGCAACGTTCTCACGTGCTGTTCTCCGGTTACGTCGGCGGCGCTTTTCCACCGCGTCGGGCCGAGCCGCGTCGAGCCCGCCCTCGTGCCGGTCAATCACTTCGGCCAGATCGGGCCGGTCCAACCCCTTCGGCAGTGATGCCGCAGCGGAGACTGCCGGTGGCGGCAAGACATCACCCGCGGCGGCAGCAATCGGGGGGCCGAGCGTCACCAGCACATCGCCGGGCGACAACGTCGACCCTTCAACAGCGACCACTGCATCGACGACACCGTCCACCGGAGCCAGAACCTCGTGGTGCATCTTCATCGACTCAACGAGCGCTACCACTCCCCCGGCTCGCACTGGATCACCTGCTCCGACGAGCAACGCCACCAATGTTCCTTGCAACTCCGTCGACACTTCAACACTCATGGAGAGTGTCTAACCGAGACCACCGACCCCGATCGAAGCAGCCGGTCCGGCGCCGCTCAAGTCAGATCAAGTCGGATTGTGTCGGATTGTGTCAGATCGCTGGAGTGCGCTGGAACGAAGTGATCGATTTATCGCCCATGACCAGTTCGGCTGCCACCGCTGCGAACAGTGCGGGCACGATGAAACCTGGCTGTCCTGTCGTTTCGGCAACGAACATCACGGCCGCGAGTGGAACGCGATAGCCGGCGCCGAGGAATGCAGCCACGCCGAGCAACACGTAGAGCGTCGGGTCGAGCGGGTTGACGATGTCGCCAACACCACGTCCGACGATGGCACCACCGACGACGAGCGGGATAAACACACCGCCGACACCACCGCCAGCCAACGTTGTCGCAGTCGCCATACAGCGAATGAAGAAGATGGCAACGAGGAGCCAGACGGAGTGCGATTCAGCCAGCCAGCCGAAGACCTCATAGCCAGACCCGAGCGTGAGGCTTTCGCCGGTGAGCCCCCGAGTGATCACGAACAGCACGGTCAGCGTGGTGCTGGTCACCATCAGACGGGTGACGATCGGCCGCAGCGTGAATGCCTTGGCCAGCCGAATCAGGCGCGAGAAAGCGCGGGCGCCGAGTGCGCAGCCGATTCCAATGAGTACAGCACCCGCAAGGTCCTTGTACTGGAACGCAACAGCACGGTCGGAATCAAACGAAAAGATCGGGCTCGTGCTGCTGAACGCCACGAACACGAGGTAGCCGGATGCTGATGCAACGAGGGCGGGCAGGAGCATTCGGCGCGCCATCTGGTCACGAAACGGCACTTCGAGGGCGAAGATTGCTCCGGTTGCCGGGGCCTTGAAGATCGCTGCAACACCGGCCGCGGCACCTGCGACCAGCAGTGTTCGATAGTCAGCGCCACGGAAGGCAGCAGGAACCCGTCGCTGGATGAAGGCGCCCATGGCGGAGCCGCCGTACATCGATGGGCCTTCCAGCCCCATTGCGCCACCCATGCCGAGCGTCGTGAATGCCGCTGCGATACGGCCAATGAACGCTCTCGGGCGAAGTGGATACTCGGGGTCATGGAATGCGCGGAGGTATTCGTCAGATGTAGCAGGCGTTGCGCCCTTGCCGATCGTCCGCAAAATGATCGCCGATGCCACGAGGCCAAGGCCCGGTGCGATCGCTGCGAACCACAGCGGGCCATGCAACACACGGTCGAGTGCAACCTCGGCAACGAAGAACTCGAAAAACCGAACACCCAGCCCGGTGATCGCTCCGGTGATCGCGGCGAGCAACACGACTTCTCGGGAACGGCGAACGAAGTCGCGGAACTCGCCTGAAGCGATATCAAAAGTGGTGGGACGAAGACTCCTCATCACTCTCTGACGCCACACGGTTACAAAGTCTACGCCACGTCACCACTGCTTTCGGGGCACTCCCACGGTTGGGTTCACTGTCCGAAGGGGCACCTATTCCGGTGAGCGGGTGTCGGCCAATGAAGCTGTGTGAACCGGTTGGGGTTCGCGCAAACGACGAGCGCGCTCTGCGAGCAGCGGCACCATCACGACCGTGACCATCGCGTCCGGATGACACCGTTCGACCTCGTCGAAATAACGGGATGAGCACTCGCAGGATTTCCTCGCTCGCATATGCGGTCGAGTAACGATGGGGCATGGCATGTCAGCGCGTCGGGATTTCCAATGCGGCGAGCGCATCTGGTCGGTTGGAGCTGCACCCTGCCACGAGCGGACGCAAAGCAAAACACAGGTGAAAACCGGCAGGAGGCGCGAGCACTCATCGAATCGTTTGGCCACATCCATACGGCCATACATCCATACGGCCATGATGAGGCTCGGTGATGTGGGTCAACATGACACGTTCACGTCATCCTCGAAATGGCTCAATGAGTACATCGCGCCTCCTGTGTCGCTCCTCGAACCCTTCGAAGGAATCAACGGGTGGCTGTGCGTCCTTTGCGGAAGTACACGGCGATCATCAGTGCGGTGATGGCGATGACGAGCCCTTCGGCCACAAGTGACTGTTGGGCAATCGGCTCGCTCCAGTTGCCGATGTCGTCGGTCGATCCGGGCAGGCCAACGGTGCGGGTCAGGACGAAGCCAATGAACGTTGCTGCAGCAGTTGCTCCGCCGAGGTACCAGCCGCCTTTATAGCGGGCGACAACCATCGCGATCGCTGCAAAGCAACCCGCAGCGATGAACGCGTAGCCCACACCGATGTACGGCACTTCGGCAAACTTGCTGGACATTTCCTTGAGGTGAATGTATGCAGTTGCTGCCAAACCAACGATGACTCCGACTTCGGCGACGATGACGGCCGAATTGCGCTCGTAGTGTCCGAGGCGACTCAGCAGTGAGTGCTTGCTCCCCAACGCTGCTGTGTCGGCGGGGGTCAGTTGGGGGGCGATGCTGGTGTTCATGGGGGGCTCCTTGTTTTGTTCCGCTCGATTGAACGGATTGAGGCTTGCTTGAGTACTCAATCATTTTGGAGCTGATGCTTCGCTGAAGATCGCTGAAGCTTTCTTCAGCTTCGTGCTGCGAGGATGACGAAATGCGAGTGCTCGTGATCGAAGACGAAGTGCGTCAGGCAGCCGCTGTCAAACGAGGCTTGGAAGCAGAAGGGTTTGCGGTCGACGTTGCAACGAACGGTGTCGACGGACTGTGGATGGCGACCGAGCAGACATACGACGTGATCGTGCTCGATGTGATGTTGCCGGGCTTAAACGGCTACCGGGTGTGCGCCGAACTACGCGAACGCAGCGTCGCAACACCGATCTTGATGCTCACCGCAAAAGACGGCGAGTTCGACGAAGCTGAAGCACTCGACACCGGTGCCGACGATTTCTTGTCGAAGCCATTTTCCTATGTCGTTCTCGTTGCCCGGCTCCGCGCATTGATCCGGCGCGGCGGAAGCGACCGCGCACCGGTGCTCGCAGTCGGAGATCTCACCGTCGACGTTGCCGGCCGGTCGTGCACGATGGCGGGGACGCCGGTCGCGTTGACCCCGCGCGAGTTCGCAATTATTGAGTACTTGGTCGTACACCAAGGCGAGGTCATTGCAAAAAGCGACATCGTGAGCCACGTGTGGGACTCGGCGTTCGACGGTGACGACAACGTCGTCGAGGTGCACATCTCGTCGCTGCGCCGCAAACTCGGAACCGATGTCATCGAGACGATTCGCGGCGGCGGGTATCGGATCCGTTCTCATGTCTGACAAACGAAAAGGCTCGCTTCGGTTACGAATTACGGCAGGAGCGACCGCAATCGTGTTGTTTGCACTCCTGGTGACAGCGCTCGCCGTGTCCGGATTGCTGCGCGGTTCGCTCGATGCAAGCACCGAAGAACTGTTGGTGACGCGGGTCTCTGCTGTTGCCGAGGTCGCTGCCACCCGTCGGCTCGGTGCCGTCCTTGAATCGACCGGCCGAGAGGTTGGTCAGGTCCAGGTGGTCAATGCCGATGGCAACATCGTGTCGCGCACGTCGGGTTTGGCCGACACCACGCGCTTCGACGTCATTGAATCGCCACCGGTTGGGCAGTGGGCCGCAGCGACGGTCGACGGTGACCTGATCGACAACGAACCGAGCGAGGAGTACCGACTGGTTGCGCTGACCGTCACGACGCCGACCGGACCCGTCACGATCTACGCCATCACCGCACTCGACGTCGCAGCAGAAGCGCAGAACTACCTTCAGGTACGTTTGCTGATTGCCTTATCCGGGGTCGGCTTGCTGACAGGTGCGGTGGTGTACTGGGTTGTCGGCCGGTCGCTCCGGCCGGTCGAAGAAATGCGCCAACAAGTCGAACGCATCTCGGCCAACGACCGGCGGGCACGCGTCAGCCCACCCGAACGCGACGATGAGCTCTCGCGGCTGGGCGGCACGCTCAACAGCTTGCTTGGGCGCCTCGAGGAGGCATCGGACCAGCAGCAATTGTTCGCTGCAAATGCCTCACACGAACTCCGTAGCCCACTCTCTGCCATTCGCACCGACCTCGAGGTCGGCCTGGCATACCCGGAACGGACGGATTGGGAACGGACCGCCAGCGATGCACTCATCGAGATCGAACGTCTCGAGCAACTGACCCGGAGCTTGCGCGCCTTCACAACACTGGGACGAGTTGGAGACGGCACGGCCTCATGCGATCTTGTTGCGATCGTCCGCAGCGAGATTCGGCGTCGAGCAAATGACATGGTGCTCCTAATGTGCGATCACGAGCATGCGTATATTCCAATCGACCAGGACAATGGCGTGCAGGTTGTCAGGAATCTGCTCGACAACGCCGAGCGTCACGCCGAATCATCGGTGACAGTCAGTATCGACCTGGTCGGCGAAACGATCAAGCTCCGGGTGGACAACAACGGATCGCCAATCGCCGCCGAGGATCGTGAACGCATCTTCCAGCCCTTCCTTCGCCTCGACGAGGCTCGCTCACTCGAAGCCGGCGGTTCCGGCCTTGGCCTTGCCATCGTCCGAACCATCGTGACATCCGCTGGCGGCGAAATCCACGTCGACGGTCACCACGTCGACGGTCACCACGAGCCGACCCGCTTTGTCACGACATTCCCGACGGTCAAATGACAACCGCACGCGCTTGGACTCCGTCGATCCATGACGGGCTCGGAGCAACGACGTCGAACGGGAGATTGATCAACCGATTGAGGTTCGCTCCGACCCGACGCCCGTGCCGTCGAGCTCACCCCCGTGCGAGTAGCTCGGTGAAGTAAGGGATCGTCTTCCCGAGGCCCTCTCGGAGCTGAATCGTGGGCTCCCAGCCGAGGTGCTGCTTGGCCAACGTGATGTCGGGTTGACGCTGCTTCGGGTCGTCGCTTGGCAACGACTCGTGGATAAGAAGGCCGGGCGAACCCGTCAATTCGACGATGATTTCGGCCAATTCCAACATCGTGAACTCGCCGGGGTTGCCAATGTTGATCGGGCCGGTCTGATCACTGTCGAGCAGCGCAAGGAAGCCGCTGATCTCATCAGCGACGTAGCAGAAGCTCCGCGTCTGGTTGCCGTCGCCGTAAATGGTCAGCGGCTCGCCACGCAACGCCTGAACGATGAAGTTCGACACGACACGCCCGTCGTCGGCCTGCATGCGCGGGCCGTAGGTGTTGAAAATGCGAACAATTTTGACGTCGACGTCTTTCGAACGGTGATACGCCATGGTCAGCGCTTCAGAAAACCGCTTCGCTTCGTCATACATCGACCGCTCACCAATCGAGTTGACGTGACCCCAGTAGGTCTCGGGCTGCGGGTGAACCAGCGGATCGCCATACACCTCGCTCGTCGACGCCATGAAAAACTTGGCATCTTTGCGGAGTGCAAGTTCGAGGAGATTACGCGTCCCGATGCTGCCAACATCGAGGGTCTCGATGGGGAGCGCAAAATAGTCTTTCGGCGAAGCAGGGCTGGCGAGGTTCATCACGGCATCGACAGGTCCGTCGACATCGCACGACGCGACGACATCGCCCTCCACGAGGGTGAATCCTGGGTTGCCAGCGAGGTGAGCAATGTTGGCTGGTCGGCCCGTCACATAGTTGTCGAGACAGACAACCTCATCGCCACGGGCCAGCAGGGCGTCGATCAGATGCGAACCCAGAAACCCGGCGCCACCGGCGACAACAACGCGCATTAGCGACGTCCGACGCCGTCGTAGCCGAGGCCAGCATTCTTGACCTCACCAGGGTCGAACAGGTTGCGCATGTCGACCATTGTGGTCCCTGCGCCTGCCCGCTGCGCGACGTCCTCGAGATCAACTTCAGCGAATTCGGGCCACTCGGTGAACACACAGATCACGTCGGCGCCGTCAGCGACGTCGATCAACTCTGACGTCAGCTCGATACCGGCAAGTACAAGCTCCTGGTGGGGTGACAGCTCACCGCATGTCGTCGGGTCGAATGCCCGTACCACCGCTCCGGCGCGGCGGAGTTCGGCGATGATCGCCATTGCTGGCGATTCACGGAGGTCGTCGGTTCCAGCCTTGAACGTTAAGCCCATGGCCCCGACTGTCACTCCGGTCAGGTTCGAATGGTGCCGGCCAACGGCCCGTGCGACCTTGTCGACCATGCGGGCACGCTGTTCGTCGTTGACTTCGACCACGCCCTTCATCATCGAGAAGTTGTAGCCGTGGTCTTCGGCAATCTTGACCAACGCACGTGAGTCCTTCGGGAAGCAGGAGCCTCCCCAGCCGGGACCAGGATGAAGGAACTGACGACCGATGCGCTGATCGGAACCAATCCCCTCGACGACGGCCGTGACGTCTGCGCCGACGGCTTCACACATGGCAGCGACAGCGTTGACGAAGGAGATCTTCATGGCCAAGAAGCCATTGGCGGCGTACTTGATCGTTTCGGCAGATGCTGGGTCGGTGATGATGATCGGTGTGTCGATGGTGTCGTAGAGCTGAGCGACTTTTTCGGCTGCCGCGCGGTTCGCTGATCCAATGACCACGCGGTCGGGTTGCAAAAAGTCGCCGACAGCGGTGCCTTCACGAAGGAACTCTGGGTTCGACACAACGAAGACGTCGTCACGCTGGAGCACAGCTTCGACCGCGAGCGTTGAGCCCACCGGGACGGTCGACTTGTTGACCACGACAGCGCCAGGCTTTAAGAAGGGCGCAATCTGAGCGGCCGCTGTTTCGATGTACGACAGGTCGGCGCTGCCGTCTTCGCTCTGCGGCGTCGGCACGCACAGAAACACGATGTCGGCGTCGGCTGCCGCAGCCGCTGCACCCAGGACGAACTCGAGTCGACCTGCGGACCGGGCATCGCGAACGATCTGCTCAAGCCCAGCTTCCACGATCGGGATATGTCCATCGTTCAGAAGGTCGACTTTGCGCTGATCGATGTCGCCACAAACGACGTGATGACCAAGGTGGGCGAAGCACGCCCCAGTGGTCAATCCGACGTAGCCAGTACCGACGACGCCGAGGCGGATTGCTGAAGCTGACATAGGTGTGAAACCTTTAGTGGTAATGCCGGGTGAGTGAGTAAACGGCAACCTACCGGCGGTTCTTCACGTCTCTTGATCGATTTGAACAACCTCAGTTGCGCGGGACCTCGTTCCACGGACCGGCCTTGTCGACGCGGGGTTCGCCCGGCAGGCCCAGGACCTGCTCGCCCAGGATGTTTCGCATGATCTCCGAGGTGCCGCCCTCGATCGAATTCGCGCGGACGCGCAGGAAGGCGTAACGCAGACCGTTTTCGCCGCCGCTTGCAACTGACTCTTCTGGGCGGCGGAACGTGTAGTCGTAGTCGACCAACGCGTCGGCACCGAGCAAGTTCATGCAGAAGTCGTACAGACCCTTGTTGAGCTCGGAGTATGCGAGCTTGGCAATCGACATCTCTGGCCCGGGGTTACCCGACTTAGCGTTTTGGCTCGCACGCATGTTGGTCAGGCGTCCGACCTCGGCCTCTACCCAGAATTGCATGAGCCGATCCTTGGTGGCTGCGTCCTTGCGTGACTCGTCCATGGCCTCCCAAACCTGAACGGCGTCGTTGGCTGCCCCGCCACGCCTCGGTGCGCCACCTCCGCCGCCACCGATGGCGCTGCGCTCGTTCATCAGCGTGGTCAAGCTGGCCCGCCAGCCTTCGCCGACGGCACCCACGCGGTTTGCGTCCGGCACACGCACATCGGTCATGTAGACCTCGTTGAACTCGGCCTCGCCGGTGATCTGACGGAGCGGACGGACTTCGACGCCTGGAGCACGCATGTCGAGTGCGAAGTACGTCATGCCCTTGTGCTTCGGGGCCTCAGGATCGGTCCGGGTGACGAGCATTCCGAAGTCGGCGATATGTGCAAGCGTGTTCCACACCTTTTGACCATTGATGATCCACTCGTCACCGTCGCGCTCGGCTTTACACGCCAGGCCTGCGAAGTCGGAACCGGCCCCGGGCTCGGAGAACAGCTGACACCACCGCTCTTCGCCGGTGAACATCGGGCGGAGAAAACGTTGCTTTACCGAGTCATCGGCGTGTGTGGCGATCGTGGGGCCGGCGAGGGCCATGAAGAAGGTACTTGGATGTGTCGGTTTGGCACCGGCTGCCTTGAGACGCCGTTCGACAACACGGTTCAGCTCGGGGCGCGTACCCAATCCGCCTTCGCCCTTGGCAAAATGGACCCAGGCGAGGCCAGCGTCGAAGCGTGCTCCGCGGAACGTCACGTCGTCCATCTGCTGGGGATCGTGTGCGGCAAGCAGCATGTCGAGCGCGTCGTTGACCAGTTGCGTCTCGGGATCGGTCGAGATCGAACTCGGGGCGGTTTCAGTGACAGTCATGTTGAGATTGTCGCAGACCAGCATTCGCGCGAAGAAGTCCGAGCGCTCGACGTTCGTCACGCTCACGACTTCAGTGGGCGGAGCATCCCCGTTTTCGTGTGCCGTTGCTGGGTACGTTCGGGGTTGTGTTGTATCTCACCGATTTCCCGGAACTCGCCGACGACAGCGCCTCGACGCTGACCGGTACTTGCGGCTCTGAGCCGAAGTTCGTCTGCGAGCGGGTGTTCGAAGCCACGGGCGGCAACGAGGCGTTGACTCAGATCGCCGACTGGTTGATCGGGCGGCCGCTGTCGATGCTGCTCATCGTCTTCGTTGCGTGGATCGTCACGCGAGTTGCGCAGCGTTACGTTCGTCGACTCGTGACGCGCATCGTGGCACCCGATCGCGACGCGACAGCTCGGCGGCTGGCCATGATCGGCATCGATAACCCGACATCAATCATGGGCGCAGAGGCCGATCCCCGACGTCATGCTCGGGCAACGTCGATCTCCGATGTGGTGGGCAGCTCGATCACTGTATTGATCTGGGTCGTGGCCGTCATTTTGGTCATCGGCGAGTTTGGATTCGACCTCGGACCGTTCATTGCCGGCGCCGGCATCGCTGGCGTGGCGCTCGGCTTCGGCGCGCAGAGCTTGGTCAAGGATTGCATTTCCGGGTTGTTCATGTTGGTCGAAGATCAGTACGGCATCGGCGACATCGTCGACCTCGGCGAAGCAATCGGTGAGGTCGAACAGGTGACGTTGAGGACGACCGTCTTGCGCGGCCTTGATGGAACGGTCTGGCATGTGCCGAACGGCGAGGTGCAGCGAGTAGGTAACAAGTCGCAACTCTGGTCGGTTGCGCTTGTCGACGTCGATGTGGCCTACGACAGCGATCTCGTCGCGGCGAAGAACCTGATGCTTTTGACGGCCATCGAGGTCTGTGCCTCCGCGCAATGGTCGCCGGATGTCCTCGAGGAGCCCATCGTTCTCGGCGTCGAGAGCCTCGGTGCCGACGGCATCACGCTTCGCATGATCGTCAAGACCTCGCCTGGCTCGCAATGGGCGCTGCAACGCGATCTCCGTGAGGCGCTGAAGGCCAGCTTTGACAGCGCGGGGATCGAGATCCCGTTCCCGCAACGCACTGTCTGGTTCCGGGGCAACACCACCGACCTCGGCCAGCCTGCGCCGACCACGTACTGATAAATCGCGCCAAGTTGTCCAGTCTGAGAGCAATCACAGCACCTGCGGGTGCAACAATGTCGCAATGTTGATCGGCGTGGTGGGC
>JBLIKS010000039.1:0-14682 GCA_047635555.1 Candidatus Azotimanducaceae bacterium | reverse complement strand
GGGAACGCCGCGTTCAACCGCGACTTTTCGGCCAGGGCAGCGTCAGCGTCCGGGCCCCATTGGATCCAGTCGGCCAGATCGAGTGGTCGGACGCCAAGCCGCCAGCGGAATTCATTCGTCGACGGCGACGGCCCATCCATGAACGGCAGGTACGGCGCATCCACAGTCATCGACACGACGCCAGACTACGACGCTGCCCTGCAGCGCGCTGCTCCCTGGTGCCACGGATCGACGCGCAACGTGACGTGAGGCCCACGAGCACATTGGCTGCACACCGCGCCTATGACAACGGCTCGGTATCGTGAATCTAATGTCTCGTTACCGCCCGCCTCACGTTGCCCAGGGCACGTGGCGCTCGGGTGCGCTGCATGTGTGGGGTTGGAACGGTGTTGACACCGCATCGATGGCCTGGCTGTACTCCGGATTCCGCAAGATCGACAACGATGGCCGACGCACCGGCTGGCACGATTCCCCCATCTCCTACGGTGCTATCGGCCGGGTGACGATCGACGTCCCGGGCCACCACACGATGCACGCATCGTCGGTCCAGCTCGACTCGATCGGGACCGCAATCTGGCTCAGCGACCTGCCAGCGTCGGAGTTCCTGTCAGACTCACTGGCCTGGTTTGCACGCCTTGCCGAACTTGCGCGGTACACCGTGTCGTCCAACCGGATCGTGCCGTCAATCGTCAACGAGGGGCCGTTCGTCGTCGGGCGCTGGGCCGCGGTCACCGACGAACAGATCGAAGGCATCCTCGCAGCGCTCGACACATCGATGCCCGATATTTGCGTCGCCGGTTCCGGCGTGAACTCCACGCGGATCTACAACCAACTCGTTGACGGCATCGCCCGATCGTTCCTCCACCAAAGCGGCTGGAAGGCCAACCTCGGGCGGCAGCGCAAGCCTGCGGCACAGGCATTGCGGTCGCTGTTTGGTGCACTGTCAAAGCCCGACCATGTGATGCGCGGCAGTTCAGGCGAGTACGAAGTCGCCGTCCAGCACCTGCGCGACGATCTCGAACGGCACCGTCGACGCCTCAACGGCGAACCAGTGTTGGTCCCGCGTCTTCGCTTGATCATCGCCGAAGACCCCCTCGACCCGTGGGTGGTCCGGCTCGAACTCGTCGACGACACCGATAGCGCTCGGTGGTGCTCGGCGAATGACGTGTGGTCACGGAATCAGGTTGCTGTCGATGTGGCCCGCGGCGAAGAGCACCTCGACAATCTGGCCGAAATGCTCGGGGAGGTCGTCAGTCGGATCAGCGGCGTGCCAGGCCTCGCTGACCTCGCGCTGCAACACGAGCCGACCAGTGTCGAACTCGAACTTGAGGTCGCCGAAGAATTCATCGACGTCGCGCCGCAACAACTCGACCAGCTCGGCGTTGAACTAATCGGCCCCGAGCGATTGATACGGTCGCGCGTCAACGTCAGTGGCGAGGCCACACCCTCGCCACCTGATGACCGTACGAAGCAGTTCGGAAAGGACGCACTCGTCAAGTGGAAGTTGGTGATCGGCGACGAAGAGATCTCCGACGCCGAGATCGCCCGTGCCGAAGTGGCCGGCGCCACGTTGCTCCACACCGGGCAGCGCTGGGTACGCATCGACGCTGCCGAGCTCCGTCGTAAGCGGGAGCAGCTCACCGATCTCAAAGCCAACCACAGCAAGGTCAAGCCGCTTGAGTTGATGCGGCTCGCCAACGACGAGGGCAGCACCGACGAGAACCCGCTGATCTTCGTGCACGATGCACCCGGCCAAGACGGTGCGGCCGACCCGTACGACGCAGACGGCAACGTCGCACGTGACCGGCTCGCAGCCGATTGGGTCCGTGAGCTACTTGCCGGTCTTCCCGACGAAGAACTCGAAGAGACCCATGAGTCACCCGAGTTCGTCGGTGAGCTGCGCCATTATCAGCGACGTGGCCTGTCGTGGCTGCAGTTTCTCGCCAAACTCGGGCTCGGCGGCGTACTTGCCGACGACATGGGGCTCGGTAAGACCGCCACCACACTCGCGCACCTGCTCGAGCGCCCGGGACCGCACCTCGTCATTTGCCCGCTGAGCGTCGTCCGTAACTGGAAACGCGAGTCGGAGCGCTTCACGCCCAAGCTCGATGTCGTCATCCATCACGGCGCCACACGCAGCAAGACGCTCGCGTCGCCTGACTCCGAACTGTTCGTCACCAACCCGGAACGCCAGCTCGTGATCACCACATACGGCCTGCTCCCTCGCGACCTCGAACACCTCGGCAGCATCAAGTGGTCGACAGTCGTACTCGACGAGGCGCAGATGGTGAAGAATCCGAACACCAAGGCAGCCAAAGCTGTTCGGTTGCTCGACGCCGAGCAGAAGTTGGCCCTCACCGGCACGCCGGTCGAGAACCGACTGAGCGAGCTGTGGGCGATCCTCGATGCGGTCAACCCCGGGTTGCTTGGCAGCCTCACCAAGTTCCGAGACAAGTTCGGCACGCCGATCGAACGCCACCACGATCTCGAAGCCGCGGCACGACTCCGCCGGATGACGCAACCGTTCATCCTCCGTCGCACGAAGGCCGACAAGCGACTCCTCCCCGACCTGCCCGACAAGATCGAGCAGATCGCATACGCCAAGCTGACCAAGGAGCAGGCGACGCTCTACCAGAAGATCGTCGATCAACTCCTCCACGATGCCGAGCAAGAGAGCGGCATGAAGCGGCGCGGCTTGGTCCTTGCTGCACTGATGCGGCTCAAGCAGGTCTGTAACCATCCTGCTCACGCATTGAAGGATGGATCCCGATTGGCCGGCAGGTCAGGCAAGCTCACTCGATTCGACGAACTCGTTACCGACTTGCTCGACCAGGGCGAGCGGGCTCTGGTCTTCACCCAGTTCCGAGAAATGGGCGAACTCCTCCGACAGCACGTGTCCGAGCAGTTCGGATTCGACGCGCCGTTCCTCCATGGCGGCGTCACCCGCACGCGGCGCGACTCGATGGTCGACGAATTCCAAGACGGCAGTGGCCCGCCGTTGCTACTCATCTCGCTCAAGGCTGGTGGCACCGGCCTCAACCTCACCGCCGCATCACAAGTCATCCACTACGACCGCTGGTGGAACCCGGCCGTCGAAGATCAAGCGACTGACCGTGCATGGCGACTCGGACAGGAACGAACGGTCAACGTCCACAAGCTCGTCTGTGAAGGCACCGTCGAAGAACGCATCGGTCAGGTGATCGACGACAAACGCAAGCTCGCCGATGCCGTCGTCGGTACCGGCGAAGCGTGGCTCTCGGAACTCTCGACCAACGACCTCCGCGACCTCGTCGTGCTTGAGCAGGACGGCTGACATGACTCGCCCCCGCAAACCCTTCGGCTCCACACAACCTGGGCGCCTTCCAGCAACGATGGTCAAGGTGCTCGCCGCCGAGATGAGTGACCCATCGCGTCATCGCAAGGGCAAGCAGTACGCCACTGACGGCTCGATCCTCGACATCATCATCGAGCCCGGCATCGTGACCTGCGAGATCCAAGGGTCACGGTCAATGCCCTATGTGGCATCGATCGAGGTGCTCCCCGGAAACGGGATGCCGTTGCGGCGCGACCTGACCTGCTCATGCTCGTGCCCCGACGACGACAACTGGAGCGGGCACGCCTGCAAGCACGTCGTCGCCGCGCTGTACACCCTCAGTAACGAGTTCCTGATCGAACCCGAACTGCTCGACGTGTGGCGCAACAACAGCGACGGAACACACACGGCCGACAAAGAGCGCACCGACCTGTTGTTCCATAACAGTGACAGTGACAGCGACAGTGACAGTGACAGTGACCGCAATGACGCCGATCACGACGACGACTCCGACCAGGACGACGACGATCTTGATCCCGCCGCGACACGCGGCACGCGCCGCCATCTGTCGATTGTCCGCGACGTCGATGACGACGAACCTGCACCGCTCCCGCCCTCGGTGTTCGAGGATCCGCTGAAGCTCGTGTTGCGTCTGCAGCCCGGCACCGAACTGCCAGACATCCCGCAGCTCGAACGAGCCGACCTCCGCGCCCCGCGCGACCGCGACCTCGCCACCTCGCTGCGCGACGCACTCGCCCACGTGCGCGTCGACTGGGACTGACGCGTCAGCTCTTCGGATGAAGGCCAGTCATACGGGGCCAGGCGACATCGTTGACACGTCGGCTTCCCAGCCGGTTGCGTGAACGTTCGGAATCACCCTGCAGACCATTCTGTTGATCTCACGCGTGCCGAAAACGAAAGAAGACCCCGCCCAAAGGCCGGGTCTTCCTCAGTTATTCAGTCGTGCTTGATCGTCAGGTTGGGACGCAGACGCCCGCAGACGTGAAGCTGGCCTGAGTGGCCGGGTCGCCTCCACTGGCAGGGACCCCGGCCACGAACGTGAACTTGGCAGGATCCGGGGCGGTCTTCAGGAATTCCGGCACGAGACCGGCGATGGCGTTGACCGTGGTGCCGTCGGCGGCAAGGTTAGTGGTGACCTGAGTGACGTCGAGTTGGTTCTGGGCGTAAAAGGCCTCGATGGCCGTGTCGAGCGTACGTGCCTCAACGGAGCAGGCATTCTCTTGGCCCTTGTCGGTGATACCACGGACTGCGAAGACCGTGACGGTGGCGAGGATGCCGAGGATGACGATGACGATGAGCAGTTCGACGAGGGTGAAACCCTTGTCCTGATTGTTTTCCATTGTTCTGCGTTCCTTCCGCTGTTATGGAGATGTTTGGTTGCGTTTCTGACGCACCCCGTGAGTTCCATCCCCCGTGGCGCAGTAGGGTCTTCGGCGCTTCACGGAAATCCTTGAGAACAAATCCCAAACAAATGCGCTGAACGTGGCTGTTCAGCCGCTTTGCGTGCTCTCCCGAGCCTCCCTGATTCCTCAATACCGTGAGCCCTCATGCCGATATGTTTCTAGATGCATCGCAGCGGGTGATGCCCACATCGCACCCAGCCAGGACGGCCACATGTTCGGCAAGACCAAAGACATCCTCGGCTCGAACGCAACGGGTCCAAAGATCGACGGCTTCTTCGGCGACGAAGGCGCCGTCGACCAGAACACACAGCTCGACACGCTGCGCGACCGTATGAGCCAGGCCGAACAGCAGATCCACAGCCAGTTCACGTCAATGGCGGCTTATGCCCAGATTGCGCAAGAGCAAATCGAACTCGTACGAGCCGAGTCCAAGTCAGAGACTGTGCGGGCCGAGAGCCGGCTCACCCAGTTGATCGAGCGTGAGCGCACCGACCGCATATCGGTCAGCGGCGACGCACCGAGCGTTGGCAGCGTGCCGACCGACATCGCTGCCCGGCTGACCACGCTTGAGGAAACTGTCGAAGTCATCAAAGTCGGCATCAACGACTGCTTGATCCGGCAAAAGGCATCGGCCGATGCCATTACCTCGCTGTTCGGATCCCCGGCCGACAGCCCGGCACCGCAAACATTGCCGCCGCCCACGATCACGAGTTCTATCGACGGGCTTGCACTGCCCGGCTAAACACCGCGTTCAACAAGAGCTGAACACCCCGAGGGCCCCGCAGCATGCGGGGCCCTCGTCCGTTTTCAGAGAGTCTTCTTCTCAGGCCGCTGAGGATCGGTTGGTTCGAGGTCAAGGAAGCATGAACCCGAGCACACCATCCCGTCAGGTGGGGATCAGATCGTTCGAGGACAAGGCGCGAGGCGACGAAGTTGAGCTTGCTCAATGAGGGGCTCTCGCAACGCAGTATTCGGGCGATCTGGCTCTACCTGACGATTTCCATTCGCATGCCTTCAGAATCCCAGACGGGGTCGAGGGGCATGCGCGAAATCGCGCGACCGGAACCGCGTCGAGCAGTCCACAGCATTGCCGCCACGTGCAGCATGTGGACCGGCGCTGCGCCGACCGGCGGCACGCGAGTGATCACATCGTCGACGCCAGGGAGCTGTGTTCGAATGAGTTCCAGACGCTCGAGCCGACCATCTTCATGAAACGGCGAGGTCGTCAACGGCTCTTGGTTGTTCATCTGCGTGAATGTGACGTCGGGATGAGCCGAGAACCAGCTCCGTGCGTGGAACGGTTGAATTTCTCGCTCGGCTTCTTTGAGCCAACGCAGGCGACGGCGGTCGTGCTGCGTCATCCATGGCTCCATTTCGGTCGCTTGTTCAGGCGATTCGGTACGTAATGCCGCTCGACTGGGGACGCCGTTGATACCAACCGACCGTGGCCAACCAACGAATTCACGTGCTTCGAGTTCAGCGGGCCGGAACCTGCCGTTGGGCGTGTCGTTCAGGCCAATCGGGATGTTGATCGCGGCAGCTTCGAACCTCGGTCGATAGTCGAGCACTTCGACGAGTCGAGGAGCAACAAACGCGTCTTCAACCGAGATCGTGATGCCGGCAAGACGCGCCGGCAAAACCAGCCAGCCGCCGGGGCACGGCGTGACACCAGCAAGGTTCTTGTAGGGGAGTTTCCTGACGAACATGGGGCTCTTGGCAGCGATTGGTGACGAAGTGTCAGTTTGGGACGCTCTGCGCGGCGCCTTCGTAAATACCCGAACCTGACGAGCCGGCCTGGCCGGTTGCCATGGTTGCCTGGGCCTGCAGTTGCGCTCGTGCAGTGGCGAGTTGGGCTTGGATTTCCTTCGGGTACTGGCTGGATCCGGTTGCCGTTTCCATCGAGATGAGGCCGGCAGCAACAAGGCGTGCGAGGTCCATCTCGATGGTTTGCATACCTTCGGCACGGCCGGTCGAAATAATATTTCGCATTTGGCGTGATTTGCCCTCGCGAACCAGGTTCCTGATGGCTTCATTAGCGATCATGATCTCGTAGGCCGCGACACGACCGCCGCCGATTGCCGGGAGGAGTCGCTGGGAGATCACGCCCTGCAAGGCACCGGCGAGCATGATCTGAATCTGGTCACGACGTTCGGCCGGAAACACGTCGACAATGCGGTCAAGCGCTTGCGCCGCATCGTTCGTGTGCAACGTGGCGAACACGAGGTGTCCAGTTTCTGCGAGCGACAGGGAAATCTCCATCGACTCGAGATCGCGCATCTCACCGAGGAGGATCACGTCGGGGTCTTCACGGAGGGCGCTCTTCAGGCCGGCGCCGAACGTTTCGACGTCGGTGCCGACTTCGCGCTGGTTGACCATTGCCATCTTGTGATGGTGCAGGTACTCCACCGGGTCTTCGATAGTAAGGATGTGGAGCGGTTTGGTCTCGTTGATGCGGTCGACCATTGCAGCCAACGTCGTCGACTTACCGGAACCGGTTGGGCCCACGACGAGCACGATGCCATAGGGCTTGTTGAGCAACGACAAGCACGCCGCTGGGGCACCGAGCTCTTCGAGCGATCGAACGCGGAACGGCACGACACGCAGTGCGAGCGCGTATGAGGCGCGCTGGCTGAACGCGTTGGCGCGGAACCGGCCCAAGTCGGGTATCCCGAATGAAAAGTCGATCTGTTTGTCTTTCTCGAGCTCAGCCTTCTGGCGATCATCGAGCAACGAGAAGATCATTCGATCGATGTCTTCGGCGACGAGCACCGGAACGTTCTCGAACCCGACGAGCAGGCCGTCTCGGCGCACCGTTGCGGGCCGGCCGACGGTGAGGTGGAGGTCAGATGCGCCTGAATTGACCGTTGCATGGAGCAGCGACATGAGCATCGGGTCTGGTTCGGACATGGTTCGCTAATCTCCCGCTGAGGCCATCGCTGGCCGCTGGTGGTTTTTCGAAATGGTCTGGCTGGAAAGGTCTTGATGAGTCTTGCAGTACTGCTTCCAACCGCTGCCCTGATGGGCTTGCTGATCGGATCGTTCCTGACCGTGGTCGCTGAACGTGTGCCGCAGGGTGGCTCGGTGATTGCACCGCCGAGTCGATGCAGCAACTGCGGGCTGCGCCTCCAACCGCTCGATCTCGTCCCGGTCCTCAGCTGGCTCGCGTTGCGTGGAAAATGCCGGCAATGCAAGATCAAGATCGGTGTCGAGCCGCTCGTCTTGGAACTCGCAACCGCCGCGCTGTTTGTGATCTTTACGCTGAAGTTCCGTGACGACGCTGTCCTCCCGGCGTTCTGCATCTTGGCAGCGACGCTGGTTGTGCAGAGCTGGATCGATCTGAACACCCAGACATTGCCCCGGCCAATCACCCTGCGGGGAACAGCATTGGGTGCGATTGCACTCACTGTTGCGGCGCTGGTCAATGGTGAGCCCGAACGCATTTGGATGGCAGGCCTCGGTGCGCTCATCGCCCTGGCGCTGATTGGTGGGACCTACTGGGGCAGCAGCCTCTACTACGGCAGTCCGCAGGGCATGGGCTGGGGCGATGTCGTGCTGTCGCCGCTGCTCGGGATGTACCTCGGTTACCTCAACCCGGGCATCGTGGCGCCCGGCATGTTCTTCGGTTTCATCCTCGGTGCGGTGGTCGGCATTGGCGCGATGATCGGGGGCAAAGCGGGAAAGCAAACGGCACTGCCGTTCGGGCCCTTTTTGGCACTCGGCACCGTCGCTGCGGTGTTCATTGGACAGCATTTCGTTGATCTCGTTCTTGGTCGCTGATCCCGGCGACCGGGTCAGGCCTTTTCCTTGATGCCACCGAGGACGCCATACATCGCGGACACGAGGGCGATAGCGACGAAGCCGACGATCACACCGACGAACACAATCATGATCGGTTCGAACATGGTCGTGAACTTCTTGATGCGGCTATCGAGCTCTCGGTCGAAGTAGATCGAGGCAACATGGAGCTGCTCGTCCAACGTGCCGGTCTCTTCGCCGACCTTGAACATCTGCTTGGCAGCGCCAGGGAAGAGCTCGGTGTCGATGAGCGGCTGGGAGAATCCCTTGCCTTCGAGCATCTGGGCCCGGGCGACTTCCAGGCGTTCCTTGTACACCGAGTTGCTCGTGGCGGCGGTCGTCGTTTTGAGCCCTTCGGGCAACGGCACACCGGCCCGCACCATGGCGCCGAGGATGCGGCAGAATCGTTCAAGAATCGCGTAGTCGACGATGCCTGAGACGATCGGGATCTTCAAGACGAGCCGATCGCGAAGCAGTTTGCCCTGCTCGGTTTTCACGAAGAACAAGACAACGGCGATCTGGAGCACGAAGAATGCAGCCGTCACGAACCACAGATCGGTGAAGAACCGCGAGAAGAACAACATCATCCTGGTCGGGAGCGGCAGATCAGCACCGAGTTCTTCGAAGAGCGGCTTGAACTGCGGAAGCACGTAACCGGCGAGCACGAGCACCGTGCCGAATGCCATAACCATGACGACCATCGGGTATGACAGTGCTGCCACGACCTTGGCCCTGGTATCGATTTCACGTTCGAGATAGCCAGCAAGCGCCTCAAGCGACTCGTCGAGGCGGCCGGTGAGCTCGGCAGCCTGAAGAATGCCCACGTAATACTCGGGGAAGACTTCGGGATGATTGTGAGCAGCGACCGAGAGCAGCCCGCCGTTGCGGAGCTCGTCGATGACCTTGCCGAGAGCACGGCGCAGCGCAACGTCTTCGCTCTCATCGCCGATCGTCAGCAGGGCGTCGGTCAACGAGATGCCGGCCTTCACGAAGACAGCAAGCTGGCGCGTGAAGTGCATCAGCTCTTTCTTGTTGACCTTCTCAGCCGTCAGCTCGAATTCGAGCAGCCCGCGACGCTCTTCGATCTTCGTCGGGAACAAATTCTGATCGACGAGGATCGAACGTGCGGCGCCAATCGTGCCGGCCTTGGTGACGCCTTCGACAAGAAGGCCTTGGGCATCGATTGCGGCGTAAGCAAACTTTGTCATTTCAGTTTCTCTGCTGACTCTTGTGCGTTGTTGGGATGATCATCGGCAGATTCAGTGGGCGTACAAAGTCCGCACGACTTCTTTAATTGTGGTGACGTCGTCTTCGACGTTCTGCATTGCTTCTCGGAGCATCGTGCGCATGCCTTGGGCAACCGCCAGACGGCGAAGCTCTTCGGTGGTTGCCCAACCGACTATGAGGCGACGGATCTCTGGGGTGATCTTCAGGAGTTCATAGATGCCGACGCGGTCGCGGTAGCCGGTGCCTGAGCAGTAGCTGCAGCCGGTGCCGTGGAAAAACTGCGTCTTTTCGGAACCGCCCGAGTGATGGCGGAACACGGCGAGCTCCTCGGCACCAGGCGTGTAGGGCTCACGGCAGTTGTCGCACATCTTGCGAAGCAGTCGCTGGGCAACCACACCGACAATCGATGAAGCAACGAGGAACGCCTCGATACCCATGTCGAGTAGGCGGTGTATCGCAGCAACGGCGTCGGTGCCGTGCAGCGAAGACAAAACGAAGTGACCCGTAAGAGCTGACTGGATAGCGATGCGAGCGGTGTCGGCGTCGCGAATCTCACCCACGAGAATGACGTCGGGGTCCTGTCGGAGGAGGGCCTTGAGGGCCGTGGCGAAGGTCAGACCCGCCTTGGCGTTGGTCTGTACCTGGTTGATACCAGGGAACACGTACTCGACCGGGTCTTCGACCGTCGTGACGTTCTTACCGGTGTCATTGATCTCAAGCAGGGTGGCGTACAGCGTGGTGGTCTTACCAGCGCCAGTCGGACCGGCACAGATAACCATGCCAAACGGTGCGTGCACCAGCTTGGCGTATTCTTTGTACGTCTCCTTCGGCATGCCGAGTTCGCCCAAACCGACCATCGACTTCGACTTGTCGAGAATACGCATGACGATCTTCTCGCCGAACACGGTCGAAACGGATGCGACACGAACGTCGATCTCTCGGCCATCGACCTTCGTCGAGAACTGACCGTCTTGCGGTGCACGTTTCTCGACGATGTTCATCTCAGACATGATCTTCAGGCGAGAGATAAGGGCGTTGTGGGCCGAAAGTGGGAGGCTGAAGGCCTCGAGCAGGTGACCGTCAACGCGGAAGCGGATACGCAAGCGCTCGTCGAGGGGCTCGATGTGAATGTCAGACGCACGGTCGCGCAGCGCTTGGCTCACGATGCGCGCAACGAGCTGGACCACGGGTGCTTGGTCGTCCAAGCTCACCTGGGCGATGGTCTCGGCTTCTTGTCGCTGCGCGTCTTCGGTAGCGAACGTGCCGAGAATCTGATCGAGGTCCGCCATCGAGCGGTACATCTGCTCGATCATCGCGGTGACCGTGGCGTAATCGGATGCCTTCCACACGAACTGCTGTCCGGTGGCGCTCTCAACGAGTTGGCGCCGTGACGGTGAGGGGTCAGCGGCGTAGAGGACGATTGAACCGTTCTCCTCGGAGACCGGCATCACCTTGTGGGTACGAGCAACTTCCTCGGCGATCTTGACAGCGAGTTCTTTGTCGATCTCGCCGGGATTGCTGTCACCGACGGCTACCTGGCAGGCCGCGCCAACGGCTTGGCTCAGTTCGTTGCGGCTGACGCCAGCCTTGGTGAGCAGCGAGTTGCTGAATACCAGCAGGTCGCCATTGGCTTCCTGCAACAGGATTGCAAGCCTCTCTGCGTCGAGGTGGCCAGCCTGCACAAGTGCCTGGCCGGTGGCAAGGCACTGTTCGACAGCTGCGCCGACGATCGATGGTGCGACGTCCCCGATGCGTCGGCCCATGGTGTGGGGGGCGCTATCAGTTTTCGGTTTACGGAGAGCCATCAGTCAGTCTTTGTCGTTCACAGTTGGGCGTTGCCCGGCGGGGCGAACGAACTCGTCGGTTCGGATGCCACGCCGTATCCCTCGACGGTTTCACGCGAATTTCTCGATCCATCGACACGGACGAACTGGCGGGGATCGAGAGCGATGAGTGCTCGTTCGACCTCTTCAAGTCGCTCAAGCTGCACTGCTGTCTCGGTGTCCATTGCCTGGTCTTGCAGCTGTGTCTCGACTTCGGCGAGGCGAAACATGGTCTTACCAACGGTCTCGCCCATCGATGCCTGGAACCGTTCCATCTCGATGCGGACCAATTCGGCCTCGCCAGCCGCGCTACGGACCCGGTCTTTGAGGTCGTCGATTACCTCTGCATCGATGTCTTCAATGGCCTTCGCCATCGCGTCGAATTTTTCGTCGTGCGTTCCGAGGCGGCTGTCACTGCTGGCGGTGCGGTTGTTGAGGACGGTGATCGACTCGTCGAGACCGACCCTCACACGCCCGATGTGTCCGCAGACGTCAGCAATGCGCTGGCCGAGTTCTTCAGTGATTCGAGCCTCGGTGGTCGCCGCACGCCCGTTGACGCGACCTTCGACCTCCTCGACCTGCTTGCTCAGCGATGTCGTCACTTCAACAACGTGCGACACCATGCGAGCTGCCTGGCTGTCGAACTTCTCGAGGCTCGTACGGAGGTTCTTGAGATCGCATTCGACCTCGTCTTGCCGGTCATCGGCTTCTTGCTGGCGGACGCGAGCGTCGGCAACAGCTGTGTCCATCCGGCGGTTGACTTTGGCCACCTGATAGAGCGTCTCTTCGCTCGCCGCGCCACTGCCGGCACGCTCCACCATGATGGCGAGCGCCTGCACCTGCTCAGTGAGCTGGGTACGGGCCGTCTGCTCGTGTTCGAGCTGGGCACACAGACCGTCGAAGGCAACCCGAACGCTCTCGCCAAACTGATCCAGGGTCGTCTGGACGGCGTCGTGGATTGCACGATTCGCTTCCGAGTTGTCCGTTGCCATGTGATTCGATCCTTCAACTTTGGTCTGCCACTTGACAGAACCAGTCTCAATCTTTATCGACCAAGTCCGCGCTGGCTTGAGGATTTCCTGAGACAGATGTAACCAATGTTTGGCTCAATACCAGGCAAAATCACCAGCTCAGAGCCCCCGACACGATGCGGCTGAGGTGACTCAGCATGCGGTGCACCGCTACCGTGTTCTCATGCGCGTTCACCTCGTCGATGGCACCTATGAGTTGTTCCGTCAGCACTTCGGATCTGCGTCGCGCCATGGCAACGGGCACCCATTCGCCGCAGCGGCCGGCGTGGTTGCCTCAACACTGGCCCTCGTCGAAGACGGCGCCACGCACGTCGCCGTCGCCTCTGATCACACGATCGAGAGCTTCCGCAACGACCTCTACGCCGGTTATAAGACCGGTGAGGGCATGGACCCCGAGATCACCTTGCAGATTCCGGTCGTCGAGCGAGCCCTGGTCGCTGCCGGATTCACGGTCTGGCCAATGATCACCCACGAGGCCGACGACGCGCTCGGTGCAGCTGCTGCTGTGGCAGATGCCGACGAACGGGTCGAACAGGTCTGGATTGTCACTGCCGACAAGGACCTCGGTCAATGCGTCATTGGCGACCGCGTCGTCCAATTCGACCGCCGTCATCGCGAGATCGTCAACGAAGCGGGCGTTATCGAGAAGTTCGGCGTCTCCCCCGCGTCGATCCCTGACTACCTCGGCCTTGTCGGTGACTCAGCCGACGGTTTCCCTGGCCTGCCGGGGTGGGGGGCCAAGAGCTCTGCGCTGGTATTGGCCAAGTACGGCCACCTCGAAGCAATCCCGAAGTCGGCAGGCCAATGGGATGTTCCGGGCCTCCGGGGTGCGGCCAAGCTCTCTCAGACTCTTAACGCCCAGTTTGAAGATGCGCTGCTGTTCCGGCGAATCGCCACGATCGACCTCGATGTTGAGGTCGGCAAAGTTGACGACTGGGCGTGGAACGGTCCGACAGCAGAATTCGAGCAGGTGGCCGACGAGCTCGGCGCTCCTGGCCTCGCCGCCACAGCACGGCGGCTCGCAACAACCTAAAACCCGGCCCACGATTCGCCGACTGAGGTAGTGACCAGGCGGTCTGCGGCACACCGACGATGCCGATGAAGGCTGCTACCTTCCGGTCCTGACCTGGTTCACGGGCGTCAATTGCACAGGACCCGGTCACCACCTCACTCGGCGTATGTGGGCCGATGAAACAATGTTAACGGCGCGACGGCAGCAGCGACACGATCTCGATAGATCCATTTCGGGTTTGTTCAGGGCAGCGGCCCGATAACATCTCCCGCTGGTCCCGACCAACCCTGGAGGGGTGCGAGAGCGGCCGAATCGGCACGCTTGGAAAGCGTGTGAAGGGCAACCTTCCGAGGGTTCGAATCCCTCTCCCTCCGCCATGACTACCGCAGCGTTTGAGCCGGTTGACATCGACACGATGCAACTTGCAATCGGCGAGGCGCGAGCTGCGCTCGAACACGACGACGTCCCGGTGGGCGCCGTCGTGTTGCGCGACGGCGAGATCATCGCTGCCCGACACAACGAGCGTGAGCTGACCGGCGACCCGACGGCCCACGCCGAAATGTTGGCGCTGCGTGATGCGGCTCGCGAGGTCGGGCACTGGCGGCTGAACGACTGCTCGCTGTATGTCACTCTTGAGCCGTGCACCATGTGCGCAGGCGCCTGCGTGAACGCTCGATTAGGTCGCTTGGTGTATGCAACGCCCGATCCCAAAGCAGGTGCGTGCATGAGCAACTTCGGCATCCATGACGGCCACGTGTTGAACCATCGTGTACCGACAACAACGGGGCCGTGCGCCGATGAAGCTGCCGAACTGCTGCGCGCGTTCTTCCGCGCTCGCCGCTGACGACGTCTGACGCAGGCGCTCAATCAAGCGGTGCAGCGCACCTGAACATTCGTCGTGACCGAGAAATTTCACCGCTAACCTTGACAACGGAAGGCTGCCAGAGCGGACGAATGGGACAGTCTCGAAAACTGTTGAGGTCTTCTGGGCCTCCGTGGGTTCGAATCCCACGCCTTCCGCCAGTACGTCCACGGGCGTCCATGGAGATCCACGAAA
>JBLIKS010000038.1:0-14845 GCA_047635555.1 Candidatus Azotimanducaceae bacterium | reverse complement strand
GCGATCATTCATCGATTGGGAACGCGTCGAGCGTTGATCGCGCTCGTGATGTTCATGCTTGTGGGACTCGTGATCGTCGGGCTTGCGTCGGCTCCCGTCATCTTCCTCATCGGGTTTTCAGCGATTTTGATGGCCGACGGCGTCGTTGATGTGGCAATGAACCTGCAGGGCTCCTGGTTGAGCGCCCGACGCCACGCCCCGGTGATGAATCGTCTCCACGGTCTCTGGAGCCTCGGCACGGTTGCTGGCGGACTCGTTGCGGCGCAAGCGGCCGCGTCGGGTGTCTCGCTCAGAACGCAGCTGATCACCGTCGCCGTCGTACTCGCCGCCGCGCTGGTCTTTGTTGGTCGTGGGCTCCTTCAGGTCGACGAAGGTGGCGACGAACCCAACGCCGTTGACGGTGTCGTGCCAAAGCGCACACGGGCCCGCTGGGCCATGCTCATTGTGTTGGCGGCGTCAGGCGGTTTCGCTCTCACCGTCGAGTTGGTGTCGAGCGACTGGGCGGCGTTCCGGCTGAGCGAAGACTTCGATACCTCCCTCGGCTTTGCTGGCCTCGGATTCGTTGCCTTCACCGTCGGGATGACGATCGGGCGGCTCTTTGGTGACGCCATGCTGGTTCGGCTCGGCGATGCGTTGCTGTTCCGCAGTGCCATCGTGGTGTCCGGGATCGGCCTCGGCGTGGCCGCCTTTGCGCCGCACGAAATGCTCGTGCTCCTCGGTTACTTAGTCGCCGGTGTGGGTATTTCCGTGTTCTTCCCGAAGTTGTACGACGACGCTGCCAAGTTCCCGGGGCGACGAGGCGTGGCGCTCACGTGGTTGCGTTCAGGTTCGAGCCTGATGTCGTTGGTGATCCCAACCACAGTTGGTGTCTTGGCCGCCTCGCGGCTCTCGGTCGGAGCGGCGACTGCAATCGTCACGCTGCCCTGCATTGTTGGTTTCTTCGGGCTCACCTTCCGGCGACCGCCAGACCGCGATCGAGTTTTTCGTCGAAGCACTCAGGTTCGAACTCGTGAAGGATTCGCCGGCGCTGACAAATGATGGTCGGCCACGACGTTGAGTTCGTGACCGAACCTCAGGTCGAGCCGTACGGCACGTTTGCAGTGTTCCGTGACGTCTCCAGGAACAAGTGGGACCCCCTCGGGCCAGATCCTTCAGAAGGTGCTGCCGCCCGCTGATCACCGAGGTGCTGATGGCACGCATTGGAACACTGTGCGAAAAAGATGGCCGTCGGCTGGGATTGCCCAATTCTTGGCCCTAAGGTCCACGTATGCGTGTTCATCTCGATGTCGAAAAATGCCAGGGTCACAACCGTTGCTATGCGTTAGCCCCCGAACTGTTTGACGTCGACGACTACGGCCAGGCGGTGTTAATCGGCGACGGGTCGGTCACCACAGAGCTCGAAGACAAGGCTCGCCTTGCCGCACTGAACTGCCCCGAATACGCCATCACGATCACCGATTCCTGAGAGAGCTGCAACACCATGACTGACACGATTGAACCGACCATTTCCGAGCCTCTCGCGCTGTCTGACAGCCCCGAGAACGCAATTGCCTGGGAACGTGTTCCCTACAACGCTGCCGACTACGGCCCGGTGAGTGATTTCGCCACCGACTTCGATCACGCCGACAAGTCGTACAACGCGAATGCACCCGAGGTCTGGCAAGAGCTCCGCGACAGCGGCTGCCCGGTTGCCCACTCCGACCGTTATGGCGGCATGTGGACGCCGATTACGCACGAGGCCGTTCACGACGTTGCGTACGACACCGAGAACTTCACCAGCCGCAGCGTCGTGGTCAGTCACGCCCGCCCCGGCGATGCAGCCATCCCGGCACCGATCGGTGTTGTCCCACCGATCTCTAGTGACCCGCCGTTTCACAACTTGGCCCGCCGCCTGCTGCTGCCGCCGTTCGCGCCGAAGCAGATCGAACCGTGGGAAGACGAAATTCGTGCGTTGTGCACCCGGCTTCTCGACGAGATGGGTGACATCACGCCTGGCGACACGGTCGTCGATGCTGCCATCCAGTACGCCCAGCACATCCCGGTCAACGTGATCGGCCGCATGCTCGGCTTTCCTGAAGCCGACGAAGCACTGTTCCGTGAGTTTGTCCACAACACTCTCGAGACAATCAATGCCCCGACGGCCGACCGTCAAGAGAACTTCCAGAAGCTCGACGCGTATCTCGACGCCCAGGTGCAGGATCACATCGACAACCCGCGAGAAGACCTCACGGACTATCTCTTGAACGTCGAACTCGGCGGCGAGAAGCTCAGCCAAGAACATGTCCGTGGATCCATCGTCCTGCTGCTCATCGCGGGTATCGACACCACCTGGTCGGCAATTGGGTCATCACTCTGGCACCTTGCACAGACTCCTGCTGACCTGGAACGTTTGCACGACGAGCCCGAGGTCATGACCTTTGCGCTCGAAGAGTTCCTTCGGGCCTATGCGCCGGTCACGATGGCCCGCATGGTTGCCAAGGACGTCGACTTCCACGGGTGTCCAATGAAGAAGGACGATTGGGTGCTGCTGCCCTTCCCGGCAGCAAACCGCGACCCCCGCGTGTTCGAAGATGCCGATCAGTTCATTATCGATCGCGAGTCCAATCGTCACGCTGCATTCGGTCTTGGTATCCACCGCTGCTTGGGCTCAAACCTCGCTCGCCTCGAACTCAAGGTCGCAATCGAAGAGTTCGTGAAGCGCTTCCCGAAGTTCGAACTGGCTGGCGATGTCTCGTGGAGCGTCGGCCAGATTCGTGGTCCGCGCGTGCTGCCGGTCAGGATTCTCGAAACCGCGTGAGCAACGAACGGGTGCTCTAGGCGAACGTCGAGCCGATCGAAGCTGCAACGCACGCGCAGCCGATCGTCAGCGCCGCATAGCAAGCGCCCCATCGCCACCCGAGCGAACGTGCCTCGAGCGCAAATGACGAGTAGGTCGTGAGCGCACCACAGAATCCGACACCGATCACGGTGATCGTCGACGCCGAGAGATTGGCTGAGCTCACGTACCCCAATACTGTCGCGCCCGCTGTGTTGGCAACGAGTAGGGCTTGCCAACTGCAGACGGTGAGGCCGATCAGCAAGCGCAGAACGGCACCGAGTGCTGCCGCCAGGACGAAGACGACCGGCGTCACGACGGTCCTCGCAATATGACGGTGACGATCCCCGCGCCTGCGACGACCGTTGTGATTCCGTAGCCGAATGCCAAGCCCGACCGGCCGGCGTCCACCAAGGCGTTCAACTCGACGGCGAACGATGACATCGTCGTGAATCCACCGAGCACGCCGGTGACGATGAAGTCCCATTGCCGCGAGCCGCGTTCGATGTATCGGGCAGCGACACCGATCATCGTGCAGCCAAAGATGTTGACGCACAGTGTCGACCATGGCCAGGTCGCTGGCTCGGCCTTGAGCAACGTTCCGACAAGCCAACGCGCCGTTGCTCCAATTGCGCCGCCCGCTGCGACCAGCGCGATCGCGATCGGAAGGAGCCGGCCCGCAACTTGGGCCGGTGCCGGGAACAGTTGCATGCGCACTTCTAGCAGACGACTTTGGGCACACGCGACTCGACTGACGGTGATCGCAACCCGCCGCATTCACACCTGACTCTCACCCAGACCAGCAAGACTGCACGGGTGGCCAGCGCACCGAACCAACACGTCCTCATCGCCGAGGACGATCGTGCGGTGCGTGAAGCGCTCGTTCGAGCACTCGAACTCGAGGGATATCGCGTCACCGCGACGACCAACGGTGCCGAGTGTCTCGATGCCGTTCGAACGAGTGAACCTGACATCTTGCTCCTGGATGTCTCGATGCCGATCGTTGATGGGCTCACGGTCTGTCGCGTCGTGCGATCCGAAGAGAACCGGCTGCCGATTTTGATGCTTACCGCTCGCACCGAGACGTCTGACCGCGTCGCCGGCCTCGATGTCGGCGCCGACGACTACCTTCCGAAACCGTACGACCTCGACGAACTGTTGGCTCGCCTCCGTGCGCTGGTTCGGCGTGCTGACTACAGCACCGCCGCGACTGCAGCGCCGCTGACACTCGGGGATCTGCGGCTCGACCCGGCGGCACGTCGCGTGTTTCGCGGCGACCGGGAACTCGTGATGTCCAAGACCGAGTTCGACCTGCTCGAACTGCTGGTACAAAACCAGGGAATTGTGCTCGACCACACCACGATTTACGAACGCATCTGGCACTACGACTTCGGGCCGGATTCGAAAAATCTTGCTGTCTACATCGGCTACCTCCGACGCAAGACCGAAGAGAACGGCGAACAACGATTGGTGCACACCGTGCGCGGCGTGGGATACACGGCGCGTTCGATTGGCGCCTCGTGACAGGCCGACCGCAATGAGGTCGCTACGCGTCAAGATCGCCGTGGCGATGGCAGTCCTCGGGTTCGTAGCGACGGCGATGGTCGGCGCGGTCAGCTACCGCTCGACGAGCACGCGGCTGGTCGACGAGGTTGACCGATCGATGAAGGAGGCAACGTCGCTGCTGGTGAACATCCGTAGCGGCGACGACCTGGTCGGGATTCCGAGCCGCGGCTTGCTCGGCGTGTACTCGGTGCGGCTGTTCAACCGCAGGGCCGAAGTCGTGAATTCGTCGTTCGTCGAGAGCCTCGAATTGACCGCCAAAGCCAAGCTCGCCATCGGAGACGACAAGGGCTTCGACGTCGCGACGATCACCTACGAAGGTGAAAAATTCAGAGTGCACACGATCGGTGCAGCGCGAGGTGGAATTCAGGTTGCTCGGTCGCTGGGTGAGACCGACCGGGTGCTTTCCGATTTGCGGGAGCGGACGACGTTCTTGGTGATCGTGGTGTCGCTGGTGGCAGCTGCGATCGGGTGGCTCCTCGCTTCGACTGTCGCCGCCCCGCTCCGCCGGTTGACGCGGGCCGCCGAAGAAGTCGAAGCTTCAGGCAATCTCGACCTGGCGGTGGCCGAGCAACGCGCCGACGAGGTCGGGCGCCTCGGGGCCGCGTTTCAGTCGATGCTCAGTGCGCTTCGCCGCTCGCAAACAGAACAGCAGCGCCTGGTGCAAGATGCCGGTCACGAGTTGCGTACCCCGCTGACCAGCCTGCGCACGAATCTTTCGGTGATCCGGCGACACCCGGACATGGGCTCGGAGATGCAGGAACGCATTCTTGATGACCTCGACAGTGAGGTGCGAGAACTCACCGATCTGGTCAACGAACTCGTGTCGGTCGCGTCCGGCGAGCTCGCCGATCAACCAGCTGAGATCATCGACCTCGGAGCGTTGGCAAAATCGGTGGGAGCGCGAGTTGCGCGTCGCAAGGACCGCGTGGTCGAAGTGGACGTTGCAACTGCAGGCCTCGTTTTTGCCCCGCCCGCGGGCCTTGAACGGGCAATCACCAACCTGATTCAGAATGCGGCAAAGTTCGATACGTCGAGCGGATCAATCGAGGTGGTCGTGCGTGGCGGTGATCTCCGTGTGCTCGATCGTGGCCCAGGCATCCAGCAGGAGGACCTGCCCCTGATCTTCGATCGATTCCACCGCGCGGTGACTGCTCGGACGATGCCAGGCTCAGGGCTCGGCCTCGCCATCGTCCGTGAGATCGTCGAGCGAAGTGGTGGCACTGTCAGTGCGCTACATCGCGACGGCGGTGGTGCCGACGTCGGCTTCTCTTTGCCCGAAGCCTGACGAAGCGTTCTTACCCAATCTTTACGACCTTCTGGACTCGGTCTCACCGGCAGTCGTCATCGTGGTGGACACCCCCCAACACAAGACGTTCTCGAAAGGAACTCTCCCATGACGAACACGACTGATCCGACAACAGCCCAGCCGAACGGCGGCAACTCGAAGAAGGGCCGGAACTCAAAGACGGGTATCGGCCTGGCCGCTGGCCTCCTGGGTGGAACCGCAGCCGGCCTCGTGCTCGGCGTTCCGGCCATGTCCAGTGCTGCTGCTGACACTGGCACCGTTGTTGCTCCGGCCGCAATCGTTCAGCAGGTCGATGACGCCCCGGCCGATGACGCCCCGGTACAGCCCGGCGAGCGTCTCCGGACCGTATTGCAGCCCCTCGTTGACGACGGCACCATCGATGCAGCGCAAGCTGACGCCGTGACCGCTCAGCTGATGGAAAACCGCGGCGAGCACGGTCCGGGCAAGCTCGGTGAGCACGGCCCGGGCAAATTCGGCCCCTCCGACGTCGTGACCGATCTCCTCGGCATCGACGCTGCCACCCTGCGCTCCGAACTGCAGGCTGGCTCGACTCTGGCCGAGGTTGCGACTACCCAGGGCGTATCGGTTGACGTCCTCGTCGACGCGATCGTCGATCAGATGCAGGAGCGGGTCGACGCTGCTGTCGAGGCCGGCAAGATCACGGCCGACGAGGCCGCCGAGAAGCTTGCTGAGGCAGAAGCGCGGATCACCGCCAAAGTGAACGGTGAGACCCTCGCCGACGACTGAGCTTCGGCTCGGCTGATTTCTGCGCCGACGAACATCCGTCACCGGGGTGTTCGTCGGCGCTTGCCGTTTTCGGCCGTAGCGTCGCTCCAGTGATTTGTGTCGACGTATCCGGGGTTGGCATGGCGCAACCCGACAAGGTGCTTTTCAGCGATGTCGACGTGACCATCTCGGTCGGCGATCGTGTTGCGGTTGTCGGGGTCAATGGTTCGGGCAAGACAACTCTGCTGCGTATTATGACCGGAGCGCTGCAGCCCGACAGCGGTGTTGTCAGGTTCGGCCGAGGTTCTCGGATCGTGTCACTCGAACAAGATCCCAAGCTGCCCGAAGGCATCGTGCGTGATGTGCTCGGCGACGGCTGGGAAGTCCAGGCAGCGGCCACTTCGCTTGGTGTGCTGCCGCTCTTCGAACGGCGGACCGACGAGCTTTCCGGTGGTCAGGCCAAGCGTGTTGCTTTGGCCAAGGTGTTGGCTGACGATCAGCAGGGCGCATTTGACATGGTCGTGCTCGACGAGCCGACCAACCACCTCGACCTTGAAGCCATCGAGTGGCTCGAGGCGCGTCTCGTCGCGATGAAGGCGGCACTCGTCCTCGTCACGCACGACCGCCATGCGCTCGACCGACTGACCAGCGCCGTTGGCCCGAGTCGCGTCGTCGAACTGGACAATGGGCGTTCGCACATCCACCAGGCCGCGGCTGGCACCAGCGCATACGCGACGTACCTCGATGCTCGTGCCGACCGGATCGACCGCGAGGCGTCGGAGGAATCGACGCGCAAGATCCTTGCTCGCAAAGAACTCGCATGGCTGCGGCGCGGTGCTCCGGCCCGCTCGACTAAGCCGAAGGCGCGGCTGCGGAGCGCTCACGAGATCATTGCCGGCGGCCCTGCTGCCGCTGGGGTACGTGGCAACGATCTCGAACTTGGTGCTGGAACGACTCGCCTCGGCAATCAGGTGATTGAACTCACCGGTGTCACCCAACGGTTCGGCGATCACACGGTCTTCTCTGACGTCGATCTGCTGATCGAGCCTGGTGCACGATTGGCCGTTGTCGGCCCGAACGGCTCGGGAAAAACGACGCTGCTGGACATCATTGCGGGACGCAAAGATCCGGTGGCCGGCGTGGTCGACCGTGGGCAGACCGTCGTGGTTGGTTACGCCGATCAGCACTCCAGCGAACTCGACCCGGACGCCATCGTTCGCAAGGTCGTGGCCGGCCCGTATCGAGAGCCGGATCACGAAGACAAGGCGCTGCTCGAGAAGTTTTGGTTCGACTCGACCGCTCAGTTCGCTCCCACGCGGATGCTGTCGGGCGGAGAGCGCCGTCGGCTGCAGCTCGTCATGGTGCTTGCCACCAAGCCGAACTTGCTGATCCTCGACGAGCCCACCAACGACCTCGATCTCGACACACTGCGTTCGCTCGAAGCGTTCCTCGACGACTGGCCCGGAGCACTCGTCACGTCGAGTCACGACCGTGCATTCCTCGATCGCGTTGCTGACCACGTGCTGGCAATCGATGAGTTTGGCGCCATGCAGCGCGTGCCTGGCGGCGTCAGCGGCTGGCTTGCTGATCGAGCGGCATTGACCGGCAAGAAGTCTGGCAAGCAGTCCGGCAAGAAGTCTGGCAAGCAGTCCGGCAAGCAGTCGGACGGCACGAAGTCGAGCGGATCAGCACAGCCGAAGGCTGCAGGTTCGAGCTCGGGTGGGGGCAAGCCGAAAGCGGCGCGTACCGGACCGAGTGCGTCGACGATTGGTCGTCAACTTCGAGAAGCCGAGCAGGCGATGGTCAAAACCCAGAAGCGGGTCGACACCTTGGCCGACAAGCTCAGTGGCCTGGTCGCCGTCGATGAACTGTTGGCAATCGGCAATCAGCTCAGCGCCGCGCAGACCGAACTCGACGAACTCGAAGCAACTTGGCTCGAACTGGCCGATCAATCAGAAGGCTGACCGACCTGACAGGTCGAGCTCGCAGCTTGTGGCTCGTCAGCGTCGCCGCACCGGAGGCCTCAGCCCGTTTGCGTCGAAGTTTTCGTGCTCATGCCAACCGAAACGTCGACGCAAACGCTGTGGGGCGGGGCGCATCTCTAGAGTGATCAGCTGATGAGTGACGAAGAGCTGTTCGCTGACATTCCGCATCCGGCTGAATCCCCTGGGGCCGATAACGCGACGACCGACTCTTCCGTCGACTCGGTGCAGACCGAGCGCCGATCCAAGGGCCTGTCGCCGTTCGCCCAGGGTCTCAACCCCGATCAACTTGATGCTGTTGTGCACGATGGGGGCCCGCTGCTGGTGGTCGCCGGTGCCGGTTCCGGTAAGACACGGGTGCTCACACATCGCATCGCACACCTCATTCACGAGGGTGTGCACCCGTCCAAGATTCTGGCGATCACGTTTACCAACAAGGCTGCAGCCGAGATGCGAGAGCGCGTCGCTGAGCTGGTCGGCCCGGTTGTCAAGACGATGTGGGTGTCGACCTTCCACTCGGCATGCGTGCGCATTCTGCGAGCGAACGCCGACGTGCTCGGTTACCCGCGCCAGTTTTCGATCTATGACTCGGCCGATGCGAACCGCCTCACCGGCTACGTCATCCGCGACCTCGGCCTTGACACCAAGCGGTTCACGCCGCGCGGCGTTCACCAGATCATCAGCAACTGGAAGAACGAGTTGGTGGCGCCAGCCGAAGCTGCTGCGGCGGCTGAGAACATCTTCGACCGCAAGCACGCTGAGGTCTATGCCGAGTACCAGGCCCGTCTGCTGAAGGCTGGCGCTATGGACTTCGACGACTTGTTGACCAAGACAGTCGAACTTTTTCGCAACCACGGCGAGGTGCTTGAGCACTATCGCGATCGGTTCGCCCACATCCTGGTTGACGAGTACCAGGACACGAATAACGCCCAAAACCAGATGGTGCTGATGCTGGCGCGTGGCCACAACAACGTGTGCGTCGTGGGCGACACCGACCAAAGTGTCTATCGGTTCCGCGGTGCCGACTTTAGGAACATCTTGCAGTTCGAAGAAGCATTCCCCGACGTCACGACGGTGGTGCTCGACCAGAATTACCGCAGCACCCAAACCATCCTCGACGCGGCCAATGCAGTCATCGAGAACAACACGGAGCGCCGGCCGAAAAACCTCTGGACCGACAGTGGGAGCGGCGAGAAAATCATCCGCTACCACGGCGAAGACGAAGGTGACGAGGCCAACTGGGTAGCCGGCAACGCAAAGCAACTGCAGGGTGATGCCGAAGCGAACTTCCGCGAGATGGCGGTGTTGTACCGGACCAATGCGCAGAGCCGTGTCATCGAAGAGGCGCTCATGCGCCAGGGCGTCCCGTACAAGGTGGTCGGCGGCACGCGTTTCTACGACCGGCGCGAGGTGAAAGACGCTATGGCCTACCTGCGGGCGGTCGTGAATCCGGCCGACGAGGTCAGCCTCAAGCGAGTGCTCAACGTGCCCAAGCGCGGTGTCGGCGATGCCAGCGTTGCCAAGCTCGATGCGTTCGCAGCTTCTGAAGGAATCGGTTTCGCCGAGGCGCTGCGCCGAAACGACGAGGCTGGCGTGACCGGCCCGGCCGTTCGCGGCATTGCCTCATTTGTCGAACTCCTCGACGGCATGTCGGGTATGGCCGTCGACGATCAGTACGGCCCTGCCGACCTCCTGCAATTGGCGCTCGACGGATCTGGCTACCTCGGTGAACTCGAGGCCTCGGACTCGATCGAAGATCACACGCGGCTTGAGAATCTTGGCGAGCTGATTGGCTCGGCACGCGAATTTACGGTGATCGCCGAATTCATGGAGCAGGTCGCACTCGTCGCCGACACCGACGACCTGCCCGAGGGCGAGGTTGAAGACCTCGTCATCTTGATGACTCTGCACTCGGCGAAGGGCCTCGAATTCCCGGTGGTCTTCATCGTCGGTGTCGAGGAAGGGATTTTTCCGCACATCCGATCACTAAACGAGCCGGTCGAGATGGAAGAGGAACGCCGCCTCGCCTACGTTGGCATCACTCGAGCGATGCAGCGGCTCTACATGAGCCATGCGTGGAGCCGCCAACTGTTTGGCTCGACGCAGTACAACCCTCCGTCACGGTTCTTCGACGAGATTCCAGCTGAGCTGATCGAGTCGACGGGAAACGTGAGCGGTCGATCGAGCTATGGCCGTCAGAGCTACCGCTCCACATACGGCTCCGACTACTCCAACAGCAAGAAAGACCAGCGCAGCGACGATTCGTCGTACCAGCCACCCGCGTACCGGCGAGCTCACGCCGACGACGAACTTCCCGGTCGCGACATCAACGCCGACGTCCAGAGCGATGCAAAGGAACAGCAGGATGCGCACCGCGATCGGGTGGTCGAGGCAGCGTTGCAGTTTGCCAAGAAGCACACGCCTGAACCATCGAACAGCCAGGAACTCGGGCTACGCATCGGTGATGGGGTCGAGCACCCAAGCTTCGGGGACGGAGTCATCATCGACGTCAAGGGCGAAGGAGTAAAAGCCGAAGCCACCATCAACTTCAGTGGTTTTGGCACGAAGCATCTGAGCTTGGCCTGGGCGCCGCTCAAGAAGATCGGCTGACTGGCCCGCGCCGTGCCAGACTGTCGAATATGAAGGCAGCAATTCTGGTCGAGAGTCTGACGGGTAACACATGGAAGGCCGCCGAAAGCGTGGCTGATCTTCTGCAGCAGGAGCGATGGACCATCACCGGCCTTTCCAAGGTCAAACAGCCCGACCATCAGTCGATTCATGAAGCTGACATCGTGCTGGTCGGTACATGGGTGCATGGCGCCTTCGTGTTCGGCCAGGCACCTTGGAATGTGAACGGCATCGCCAACCTCCCGTCGATGCGCGGCAAGAAAGCTGCCGCATTCTGCACCTTTGCACTGCACCCGGGCAACAGCCTCGACAAACTGACCAGCTCCCTCGGAGACACCGGTGCCTACGTCATTGGCGGCCTCGCCATGAGCCGGAGCAAGCTCCCCGAGCACACCGAAGAGTTCGCGAGCCGGTTGCTCAGTGCAGCCGACAGCCTGCCTGTCGACGCCTGACGGCAGTGGCCAGGCCTTTGGGCTGGCCCGCTGAATTGATCAGTTTTCTGTGACGCCGCTGAGGTCGATTGACAGCAAACGACTGTTCTCGACAACCGGGTTGACGCCCGGCGGTGGTGGTGCCAACTCGCTCACGTCGAGGGTGTTTCCGTCGCAGTCGATGAATTCGCGTGTGCCAATGATCTGCTCGACGATGCAGTCTTCGTCGCCGTCGGCCGGGTAGCCGAAGTAAACGACCCAACCCACAGCGGGGTCGTCTCCGGTGTGGTCGAGCACGATCGTGCGTACCCCGCGGTTGGTCGCGAGATCGGCGAGGAGGATCGGGCCGTCTTGATTGACGATGTCAGCGGCGTTTTGCACGGTCCCGACTCGAAGGTTCGACGGAGCGAGGCGCTGAGACGCTGCCGTGCCGTCACGCGAGATGAACGCCGCGAAGCCCCACAGCATAAGGCCGATGAGCCCGAGGACGACGATGCCGCCCACATTGGGCAGCAGCGCACGAACGAGCGGCGAGCGCATCTTGACCGGAGGAGTAGGTTCCTTGGGCACGTCCTTAGTCTGCCGTCGTCGAGCTCGCCTTCATCAACGTCGCCGTTCGCGATGCCACGGGTTGGTGGATCGGCTTGCCAGCCGCATAAGGTCCTGACTCTGTGAAGCGCACCTATCGCATCGTCGTCGCGAAGCCCGGCCTAGACGGCCACGACCGAGGCGCCAAGACCATCACCAGAGCCCTTCGTGACCACGGTTTCGAGGTCATCTACACCGGTCTCCATCAGACGCCCGAACAGATTGCTGAAACGGTGCTGCAGGAAGACGCCGATGGAGTGGGCCTCTCGCTCCTGTCTGGCGCGCACCTCACGCTCTTCCCGCGTGTCATGGAAGAGCTCCGCAACCGTGACCTCGGCGACGTACTCGTTTTCGGCGGCGGCGTCATTCCCAATGCCGACGCACGCGCTCTGCGCGAGCAAGGCGTTGCTGAAATTTTTGGCCCCGGCTCATCGCTGAAGGCCATTGGCGAGTGGCTCGAAGGCGCCCTCGACGAAACCGAATCCTGACTGGCTCGCCGGTCACTACACCATTTCTCAACCGCACCATTTCTCACATCTCTCATTAGCTATCAACATCCGCAAACAAGAAAGAGAGGGCTCCCAACGTGGATCTCTTCGAATATCAGGGCAAGCAGTACTTCGCCCGCTACGACATTCCGGTCAGCCCGGGCGGGCCGGCCGACACCGTCGACGAGGCAGTGAAGGAGGCCGCATCTGCCGGCTACCCCGTCGTCGTTAAGGCGCAGGTGCAGGTCGGTGGCCGCGGTAAGGCTGGAGGCATCAAGCTCGCCGACAACGAGGCCGAAGTGCGTGAGCACGCTGGCAACATCTTGGGCATGGACATCAAGGGCCACGTCGTACGTCGGCTCTGGGTCGAAGCTGCTTCGGATATCGACGAGGAGTACTACGTTTCGTTCACTCTCGATCGCAGCGAGAAGAAGCACCTGATGATGCTCTCCCGCGAAGGTGGGGTCGAGATCGAAGTCGTTGCTGAGACAAACCCCGATGCGATCGTCAAGTTGCACATCGACCCCGTCGACGGACTCTCCGAAGCCGTCGCCCGCCAGGCATGCCTCGACGCGAAGCTTCCCGAGCGCGCGATCGACGGCGCGACCGACATTCTCGTCAAGCTGTATCGCTGCTACGACGAAGGTGACTGCGATCTCGCCGAGATCAACCCGTTGATCCTCAAGCCGACCGGCGAAGTGCACGCGCTCGACGCCAAGGTCACGCTCGACGACAACGCCGAGTTCCGCCACCCCGAGTGGGACGCATTCCGCGGCCTGACCGAGATGGACGAACGCGAGAAGATGGCTGCCGAGAAGAATCTCCAGTACATCGGCCTCGACGGCACCGTCGGCATCATTGCCAACGGTGCTGGTCTCGCTATGTCGACGCTTGACGTCGTCAACCAGGTCGGCGGCTCCGCTGCCAACTTCCTCGACATCGGCGGCGGCGCCAACGCCGACGTCATGGCAGGGGCACTTGAAGTCATCAACTTCGACGAGAACGTCAAGTCGATCTTCATCAACATTTTCGGCGGCATCACGCGCGGCGAAGAAGTTGCCAAGGGCATTGTCGAGGCCATGGGCCGCGTCGACCTGAAGGCGCCGATCGTGATCCGCCTTGACGGCACGAACGCAGAAGAAGGGCGTCAGATCCTGCTCGACGCCGGTATCCCGCAAGACAAGCTCCGCTCGGAGCCGACCATGCTTGACGCTGCCCGTGTGGCCGTTGAGCTCGCGAAGTAAGAGGACCTGACATGGCAATTTTTGTAGACGAGAACACCAAGGTCATCGTTCAGGGCCTCACTGGCGGACAAGGCAAGTACCACGGCCTCCGCAACCGTGATTACGGCACGCAGGTGGTCGCCGGGGTGACGCCCGGCAAGGGCGGCCAAGATGTCGATGGCATCCCAATCTTTAACACGGTGGCCGAAGCCGTCGAGGCAACAGGGGCAACTGCATCGTTCGCCACCGTGCCGCCGAAGTTCGCTCCGGGCGCCATCATGGAAGCAGCAGAAGCTGGCATCGGTTTCATTGTTTGCATCACCGAGGGCATCCCGGCGCAAGACGAAGCCAAGATCTACAACCGCTTGAAGCGCGACTTCCCCGGCACTCGCCTGCTCGGCCCGAACTGCCCGGGCATCATCAGCCCCGGCAAGTGCAACATCGGCATCACCGCCGGTGAGATTGCACAGCTGCCCACCGCTGGCGGCCCGAACGTCGGCATTGTAAGCCGCTCCGGCACACTCACGTACCAGGCGCTCTACGAGCTCAAGCAGCGTGGCATCGGCGTGTCGACTTGTGTTGGAATCGGTGGCGACCCCGTCCCCGGTACCAACTTCATTGACTGCCTCGCAGAGTTCCAGAACGACCCCGAGACGCACGCGATCATGATGCTCGGCGAGATCGGCGGCTCGGCCGAAGAAGAAGCAGCCGAGTACATCGCGGCCAACGTCACCAAGCCGATGAGCGCGTACATTGCGGGCGTTACCGCACCGGCTGGCAAGAAGATGGGTCACGCAGGCGCCATCGTCTCTGGCAACAAGGGCACAGCTCAGGGCAAGATGGATGCACTCGCAGCCGCTGGCGTCAAGGTCGGTCTCAACCCGACCGAAGCCGGCGAACTGATGGCTGAAATCGTCGCCGCCCTCTAATCACCCTCTGAACACCCCGCTTTCGTGCGAAGGCGTGAGGTAGGTGCGCACTCACTGCGCATCAACCTCACGCCTTTTCCGATTTTCTGAGCTGGTACATCTCGACGATGCCACTGATCGTTCCTGAGAAGTCCTCGCGCAGTTCTTGGTCCGTCACCCGCTC
>JBLIKS010000037.1:0-15034 GCA_047635555.1 Candidatus Azotimanducaceae bacterium | reverse complement strand
ACTCGTGCCATCGAGTCGTCAAACATAACAGTTTCAGCACGGCGTGTGTCGCGCCGGTCAGTCGCGTTAGCGTTGCGGTTGTGGAACTTGAGACGGGTATGCGCGGCGACGCCAAATTGATGGTCACAGACGCAGATACGGCGCTTGCGCTCGGTTCGGGCATCGTCAACGTGCTCGGCTCGCCGAGGCTCGTGGCGCTCTGCGAAGAGGCCTGCCACAACGCTCTGGCGAACTCACTGGAGACTGGCACGACGACCGTTGGCATGCGCGTGCAGTTCGATCACTTGCAGCCAACACCGATTGGCGCCGAGGTTTTCGCTGAAGCCGTGCTCAAAAAGATCGACGGCCGGCGCCTCGGCTTTGAGGTCTCGGCCACCGACGCTGGCGGCCTGATCGCTGCCGGCAAGATGACCCGTGTCGTTGTCAGCATCGACGAGTTCATGAGCAAGTGCTGCGGCACGTCCACCTGAACACGTGGTACCGGTGACCTGCGGTGATGCCCGAGCGTCAATCCGCTCGTCAGAGATCCAGATCGATCGCATACAGTAACCAATCCATGCAGGTTGCCGAAGAACAAATCGCTCCTGAGCGGCAACATCGCACGCTGTGGTGGAAAGAAGCGCTGATTGTCGCCGCCTTCTATGCGATCTATTCTTGGACCCGCAACCAGTTCGGGTCGAACAAGATCGCCGCCGACGGTATCCCTGAGCAGGCTTTCACCAACGCCGAGCGGATCATCCAACTCGAACGATGGATTGGCCTTTACCACGAGGAAACAATCCAAGACTGGTTCCTTTCCTACCGCAGCTTCATCCAGTTCTGGAACGTCTACTACGGCACGCTGCACTTCGCAGCGACACTTGGGGTCTTCATCTGGCTCTACCTCAAACGCCCCGACGTCTTCGCGCAGTGGCGCAACACACTCGCCGTGACTACCAGCCTGGCCATCGTCGGTTTTGCATGGTTTCCACTCATGCCACCCCGTCTGCTCGACAAGCCCTGCCCCGCACTCGATCCGTCTCAGTACGGCGGCGCCTGTCTGCCCAGCAGATTTCGTGGTCAAGGCGGCTTCGGATTCGTCGACACGCTTGCCGAATATGGCGGACCGTGGTCATTCGACTCCGAAACGATGGCGTCCATCTCCAACCAGTACGCAGCAATGCCGAGCCTGCACATCGGCTGGTCAACCTGGTGTGTTTTTGCCGTGTGGCCGCTGCTCCGGCGACGGTCGACCAAAGCACTCGTCGTGCTGTATCCGCTCGCCACGTTGTTTTGCATCGTCGTCACTGGCAACCACTTTTGGCTCGATGGCGTCGGCGGTCTCTTGGCGTTCGGGATTGGATCCCTCGCCGGCTGGGGAATGCATCGCTGGAATCAGGGTCGCCTCGACCTGCAGTACAGCCAGGCGCTCAAGGCTGCGTCGCAGTGAACCTGCGTCACGCTGCAGGGCTGCAACAAGGTCGAGGGCTTGGCATGTTTCGCGTGAGCTTCAGTCGTAGAATGGCGACACGATGAGCCAGATGCGTCTAAATCCGCTAAATGGACGATGGGTCACAATCGTGGCCGAACGGGCCGAACGCCCGAGCGACTTCGCCAGCCGTACCGACATCGTCGACCCCGAGTTGGGTCGGCCTTGCCCGTTCTGTCCCGGCAACGAAGAAGAAACCCCTCCGGCGCTCGAAACAATCGAGGCCGACGGCAGCTGGTCGATGCGCGTCGTTCCGAATAAGTACCCGGCATTCGACGGCGACGAGGGCTTTGCGGTTCACAACCTCGGCCCGGTTCACGTCCAAGCCGAAGCGAGCGGCATCCACGAGGTGTTCGTGTACACGCCCGATCATGAAAGCGGCCTCCATCAGCTCGACGACGAGCATGCCGCCGAGCTGATGTTCACGCTTCGCCGCCGGTTCTCCGAGCACGAAGCGCTTGACCAAGTCCGATACACCCAGGCCATTGTCAACCATGGCCGCGAGGCCGGTGCGTCGATTGCTCACCCGCATGGCCAGATCCTCGGCCTGCCTTTCGTCCCGGGCGAAGTCATCGATGAAGAACGCGCTTTCGCTCGGTTCGCCGGTGGTTGCCTGTTGTGCACCACGGTTGAAGCCGAGATCGCTGCTGACGAACGAGTTGTCATTGCCAGTGACGACGTCGCGGTGATCACTCCGTTCTGGAGCGGAGTGCCGTACGAGATGCTGATCATTCCACGTCACCACGAAGCACATCTGCAAAACGCAACCGACGAAAGCCTGGCCGCCGTCGGCATCGCACTGCGTGATGCGCTCGGTCAGCTCACCGCCGTTCTCGGCGATGTGGCGTTCAACCTCGGCTTCCACACTGCTCCGCACGAGCATGGTGGCGGATACCACTGGCACGCCCACGTCTGGCCGAACCTGGTCACCCAGGCTGGCTTCGAACGCGGCACGGGCGTACTGATCAACGTGCTTCCGCCCGAGCAGGCGTGCGAGACGTTAAAATCAATCACCATCGACGCATAGCCCGACGTCACACTGCCCCGCTGTTCAGCTGGCTGGCTGGTCAGGCATGATCATCAGATGAGTGATGTGACCGTCTCGATCGATCTCGATGCCACGCCCGCCGAGGTGTGGGCCATCGTCGAACCCATCGAAAATCATGTCGACTGGATGGCCGACGCCGTCGCGATCCGCTTCGAAACCGAACAGACCCGCGGCATCGGCACCAAGTTTGTTTGTGACACCAAGGTTGGCCCGATCAAGTTGGTCGATCAGATGGAGATCACGGTGTGGACGCCTGCAACCAACGGCGGAGACGGAACGCCTGGCATCGACGGAGCAATGGGTGTCAAGCACACCGGCATCGTCACAGGGAGCGGCATCTTTTCGCTCGAGCCTCTGGCAGGCGGCAAGCGTACGAAGTTCACATGGCGTGAAGACCTCGACTTCCCTTGGTTTCTCGGTGGGCGACTCGGTGAGATCATCGGCGGCAAACTCCTCCTCGGTTTCATCTGGAAGCGCAACCTGAAGGCCCTCGAAGCCCTCGTTAACGCCCGCACGAACTGACCCGCTGCCACACTCTGGTCTGACCGGTGTGACGGGTCAGCACGCCTGATCTCGTGTGCTTTGCCGAACGCGCAGTTTTGGAACATATCCGTCACGATGTCGTCACCCACCGACGTCAGACTTGGAGTGACCTGAGGAGGTGTCAGCATGGAGCTTTCGAGCAGTCCGAAGATCACCCCTACCGAAAAGGGCACTGACGCGACCGTCACGGTCTCAATGTTCGACGAACATCTTGTCATTTGTGCCCCGCCCCGCCTTGACCTTGAGATGACGAATGTCCTGGTCATCGCTGCCGCATCGGCAGTGGGGTGCGGTTCCACGGTCATGATCGATCTCGATCCCGACACGGCAAGTGACGAACTCATCGCGCTCCGTCCGCTGAGCGCTGTTGCCAGTTGCGTCACCAGCGACAGCGGACCTGCCGCCATTCTCGGTCCGGGTTATGTCCAGCTCACGACACGCAACGGGTACTGGACCATCGACCTCGGCCAAGGCCGACTGTGCCGCTCCAACGACCCCATCGAACCGCACTTCGTCGGGCTTGACGACTGGACCGACATCTGCGCGCTTTGGGTGACACCAACCAACGTGACAGCGCTCGCGAACGACGGGACATACCTGTCAACGTTCGCCTCGTGGACCACAGAACGACGCCTCAGCGCCTGACGCAGGCCTGCGCCAGGCTCCGCTGCTCGCGAATTTACCTGTGACGGATCAACCGGGGCTGCGCGCCGCAAGCCAGAGTGTCGACAGCGGACCAACGTCGATGGTCGCCGAACAGGACTGGCCCTGCCAGGGTTCCTCAACCCCGTGAGCAATGTCAATCGGTTCTGCGCCGGCTGCGATTGAGTTGGTGTCGATACCGCGGTGGCCGCTCCCCCAGAACTGGGGTGAGTCGGTGTCGAGCACCACGTGCCAGTCGCCGCCCCAAGGCAGCCCGACGCAGTAGCCAGGCCGAGCAACGGCGGTGAAATTCGCGATACAGACCACGGCGTGTGCGCCGTTGACACCCCACCGCGTGAAGGCGAACATCGAGTGCGCAGCGTCGTTGGCGTCAAGCCACTCGAAGCCGGCCTGGTCGGTGTCGCGTTCCCACAGCGCCGGCCAACGGTCCGCGATTGCGTTCATCGCCTGGATCGTGTCGCTCACGCCTTTGTGCGGCGGATGCTCAGCAAGGTGCCACGGCAGCTCGGCAGCATCGTTCCACTCCTGCCATGGCGCCAGTTCCGCGCCCATGAACAGCAGCGGCACACCGGGCATCGACCATTGCCATGCGAGCAGGTTGCGGAGCGATGCAAACTTCTGCCAGTCGTCACCGCTCATCTTGTTGACGAGGCTGCCCTTGCCGTGGACCACCTCGTCGTGGCTGAGTGGCAGGACAAATCGTTCGTTGTAGGCGTACAGCTGCGAGAACGTCATCTCGTTGTGGTGGTGCTTTCGATACACGCCGTCGAGCGCGAGATAGCCAAGCGAGTCGTGCATCCAGCCGAGGTTCCACTTGTGAGTGAAGCCAAGGCCGCCCTCGGCGACCGGATGCGTGACACCCGGCCACGCCGTCGACTCTTCCGCGATCATCAAAACGTCAGGAAATTCTTCCGCAACGACACTGTTTGTCTCTTGCAGGAGCTTGATCGCCTCGAGATACTCATTGCCCCCGTGCACGTTCGGTGTCCATTCGCCATCTTCTCGCGAATAGTCGAGGTACAGCATCGAGGCCACAGCATCGACCCGCAGGCCATCGATATGGAACTCGTCGAGCCAGTACAGCGCGTTGGCAACAAGGAAGTTGCGTACCTCGTTTCGCCCGAAGTCGAAGACGTACGTGCCCCAGTCCGGGTGCTCGCCACGCTGTGGGTCGGGGTGTTCATAGAGCGCCGTGCCATCGAAGCGGCCGAGGCTCCACTCGTCTTTCGGGAAGTGCGCCGGCACCCAGTCGACGATGACGCCCAGACCGTGGTTGTGGAGCACGTCGACGAACCGGCGGAAACCGTCAGGGTCGCCGAAGCGCGCCGTCGGGGCGTAGTAGCCAGATACCTGGTATCCCCACGATCCACCGAACGGGTGCTCGGCAACCGGCAGCAGTTCGACGTGGGTGAAGCCGAGCGACGCCACATGCGCTGCGATCTGCTCGGCGAGGTCGTCCCACGTGTCGACGCCGCGACGCCACGACGCGAGGTGTACTTCGTAGATCCGCATCGGTGCATCGCCGTCGACGGTCCTCTGGCGCTCGTGCATCCAGTCGGTGTCAGACCACTCGTGCTGACTCGGAGCCGGCACGACGCTGGCATCACTCGGCGGCGCCTCGGTCTGGCGGGCCATCGGGTCCGCCTTGCGAAGCGTGCGCCCTTCCTTGCTGACAATTTCGTATTTGTAGCAGTGGCCGGATCGGGCGGCCGGACAGATGACCGTCCAAATTCCTGTCCGCCCGTTGGCCTCGATCATCGCCATCGGCTCGGGTTGCCATTCGTTCCAATCGCCCACAACAGCGACTGACACAGCATTCGGTGCCCACACAGCAAACTGCACTGCACTCACGCCTGCTGGGCCTGGACCAAACACCTGCGGGCCAAGCACTTCCCACAACCGACGATGGTTGCCCTCGCCGAGCAGATGGAGGTCGAGCTCACCAATCGAGGCAGGTCGCGACCCTGTCGAACTGGACCTCGAAGCGGCAGGGGGCACAGAGTCAATCGGTGGCATCAACCTCCAGAGTAGAGTGCGCGGCCGTGCGTGTGTTGTTGTTGTCCTGGGACTTCCCACCAAAAGAGACGGTCGGCACCGCTGCGCACGTCGATGGGTTAAGTCGTGCACTCGCGGCGAACGGGCACGACGTGGTCGTGATGACCACCACACATCCCGGTACCAACCGCGTCGCCGACGCTGCTGGGCCGGTCCGTGTCGTACGTGGTGTTGCCGACCTGCCATGGCTGTCGAAGACCGATCCGGTAGCGCGCACTGCTTCGGCGAATCACGCCTTCGTCAAGCTCGGTTGCAGCCTTCCCGTCTTACTCGACGGATGGGAACCCGACGTGGTCCACGGACACGACTGGCGAATGGGCTGGTCCGCGGACACGCTGTCTGCCCGGTTCGATGTGCCGTTCATCCTGACGATGCACGGCACCGAACGGGTACGGCACGGCGGCCAACTCCCGCCCGGCGTGCCGAGCGACATCAACTCAATCGAATGGTGGCTCGCATTCCAGGCTGATCGGCTGATCTCACCAACCAGGTTCATGGCGGACCAGCTCGTGTCGAGCTTCGAGCTACCACCCGAAATTGTCGCTCGCGTCCCTAACGGCATCGATCCCAACCTGTGGCTGGTCGAGGGCGATACGCCGGTCGAGCGGGAACAGTTGGTGCTCTCTTGGGGTCGCGTCCAGTTCGAGAAGGGCTTCCAGGTGCTCGCCCGCTCGATGACGGATGTGCGAGCACGAATCCCGGGCGTCCAGTGCACGATTGCCGGGCGCGGCAGCTACCTCCCGGAACTCCAGGCACAGATCGATGTCGAAGGCGTCAACGACTGCGTCCACGTCACTGGCTTCTTGGACGACACCGAACTCCGCCACCTCACCCATCGCGCTGGTTGCGTCGTGATCCCGTCGCTGTACGAGCCATTCGGCCTCGTCGCACTCGAGGCTCTCGCGGCAGGCGCTCCGCTCATCGTTGCCCGGACAGGCGGCCTCGCCGAAATGATCGAGGGGACCAATGCTGGCCTCACCTTTGAGCCCGGCAGACCCGACGACCTCGCGAACTGCATCGAACGGGTGCTGACCGATCAGGTTCTCGCTGACGAACTGACTCGCAACGCACGCGACTTGATCGAACAGAACTATTCGTGGGCCGCCATCGCAACGGCCACCGCACGTGTGTATTCGACATCGATTGACGCCCGTCAACGCTGACTCCCAGGCCATTCCACCGGCATCTACCGGAATTCAATCGGGGCAGGCGTACGTCGAAGGAAGGCGCATCTCGAAGGCGGAGCGGAATGTCGGGCCGCACATTTTCGACCACCTCAAACACAGTCAGTCGCAGGTCGTTATCCTCGCTCCGGTGCGTCCGCTCCATCAATTCAACGTCGTGAGCGAGATCCCTGAATCGCTCGCCGGCATCACCGGCCTTGCTGCAAATCTCCACTGGGCGTGGGACCGTGAACTCGCTCACGTGTTCGATCGACTTGATGGCAGCGCACCCGGCTCGTGGCGACGGACTGGCCAACATCCGGTCGACCTGGTCCGGCGAACCTCACCAACCTGTTGGGCCGAGCTGGCAGACGACGCAGATTTCGTCAACCGAGTTGGGGCTGCTTGCAAACGGCTCCACCAGGCTGTCGATGGGCCGTCATGGTTTGGTGATCGCAGCGCAGCCTCCGAGGGCTCGCCGCTGCAATCCGTTGCGTACTTCTCCCCCGAGTTCGGCATCACCGAGGCCCTCCCCCAGTACTCGGGCGGTCTCGGCATTTTGGCCGGCGATCACCTGAAAGCGTCGTCCGATCTCGGCGTGCCATTGATCGGCGTCGGGCTCCTCTACGCCGAGGGATACTTTCACCAGCAGCTGAACAGCGATGGCTGGCAGGAGGAGCGCAACGAGCGAATCAACCCTGCAGATCACGGCGTCCATCCGACCGGGCTCACGATCGAAGTCGACCTCGCTGGTACCACTGCGCTGGTTGCCATCTGGCGCGTCGATGTCGGCCGGATTCCGCTGTACCTCCTCGACACCAATCTGCCCGAGAACACGCCAGATGTCATCGCTGTCACCGACCGCCTCTACGGCGGCGACGAGCAGCACCGTCTGCGCCAAGAAATCATCCTCGGTATCGGCGGCGTCCGAGCACTGCGTGCTCTCGGCCTCGCTCCGCAGGTGTTCCACAGCAACGAGGGTCACGCAGGGTTCCTCGGCCTCGAGCGGCTCCGTGAGTTCACCGATGCCGGGCTCAGCTTTGCCGAGGCGATCGAGGCAGTGCGCGCCGGCGGCGTCTTCACCACCCACACTCCAGTTCCCGCCGGAATCGACCGGTTCCCGCGTGAACTGTTCGAGACCTACTTCACCAATTTCGCCACGTCGTGCGGAGTCACTTTCGACCAGCTCATTGCGCTCGGCCAGCGCGCCGACGAACCCGACGGCAAGTTCAACATGGCAGTCATGGGGCTACGACTTGCGGCACGCGCCAACGGCGTCGCAAAGCTGCATGGCGAGGTTGCACGTGAAATGTTTGGCGGAATGTGGCCCGATCTTCCAAGCAACGAGACGCCCATTGGCCACATCACGAACGGCGTCCACGCCCGAACATGGGCCAGCGACCGGACCGACGAACTACTCACCGGCGCGCTCGGCGACGATTGGCATCTGGCCGGCGCCGACGCCTGGGCCCATGTTCGCGACATCGACCAGTCCGACATCTGGGCCATGCGTAACGTCGGTCGCCAAGAACTCGTGGACCTCGTGCGCGATCGGCTTGGGCATCACCTCCTCGATCCGAATGTCCTCACAATCGGGTTCGCCCGTCGCTTCGCCACGTACAAGCGAGCGAACCTCCTGCTGGACCAGATCGATCGGCTGCGAGCACTCTTACTCGACGATGATCGACCCGTGCAGTTCGTCTTCGCCGGAAAGGCTCACCCGGCCGACCATCCCGGCAAGGGCTTGATCCAGCAGATCGCCAAGCTCGCCGCTGACGCCGATGTGCGCCACCGCTTCGTCTTCATCCCCGACTACGACATCGGCATCGCCCGCACGATGTACCACGGCTGCGACGTGTGGCTCAACACGCCTCGCCGCCCGCTCGAGGCCTGTGGCACCAGTGGCGAGAAGGCCACGCTCAACGGCGTATTGAACTGCTCGATTCTCGATGGATGGTGGGCCGAGATGTCTGACGGCACCAACGGGTTCGACATCGCGTCGTTCGACGACGATCACGACCTCACCCGACGTGACCATCGCGAAGCGTCGGCCACGTTCGACGTGATCGAGCAGCAAATCGTGCCGCTGTTCTACGACCGCCCCCACGACAACATTCCCAGCGGTTGGATCAAACGCATTCTGAACAACTGGGAGACGCTCGGTTGGAACGTCGTGGCATCACGCATGGTGCGTGATTACGTCACAACCCTCTACGAACCAGCAGCCGCATCGAATGACCTGCGCCTCGCCAACGACGCGGCGGCAGCGCGCGAGTTGTCAGCGTGGAAGGTCGGCGTTGCTTCGGCATGGCCGTCTGTTTCGGTCGAACTGCTCGACGACGGATCCGAGGTCGGCGACGGCATCAGCGGAACCACGCGTTCGGTTCGCGTCCGCGTTGATCCCGGCAAGCTGCGTGCCGACGAACTGGTCGCCCAGGTCATGCACGGCCCGCTCGCCAGCGACGGCAGCTTCGACCAGCACCGCACCGTGGCTGTCAATCTTGAGCACGTCGGTGACGGTATCTACGCAGGCCACTTCACACCCGGCGATGCCGGCCCCTGGGGCCTCAGCGCACGAGCACTGCCAACCCACCGCGCCCTCAGTTCAATCTTCGATACCGGTCTCGTCGCTTACGGTTGATGCGCTGAGCGGCGCGGCTTACCACCCGAGTCACCGCATCAATCAACAGCGATAGGAACCCGTTGTTTAGCTAGCCTCCCTTCGTGCAATCGCTGGCTTCGGAGGAATCAACCCCACGGGTTGCTCCACCGTCACCGCTCGTCCTGCTGTTCGCCTTCGGCGGGCTCATGGCGGCATTGGCGGCCGGCTACGGCGTGCTGTTCACGATCGTTGCTGACTTCCGTGACGAATACGGCATCAGCGAGACCGCCATCGGGTTCGTAATCGGGCTCGGCTTCATCGCCGGATTCCTGTCGCAGATCGTCATCGCACCGCTGGCCGACCGCGGTCACGCCAAGAAACTCGTCTTCATCGGCGTGCTCGTCAACGTCGCCGGGCTGCTTCTGATGGCGCTCAGTACAACACTGACGCCCATCCTGATCGGCCGGTTCGTCTCCGGCATCGGCATCGGCGCGGCCAGCCCGGCGGTCAAGCGCATCGTGATCCTCGCTGACCCCGACAACCTCGGCCAGAACATGGGCCGCCTGCTCGCTGCCGACGTCTTCGGCTTCGCTACTGGTCCAGCCATCTCGGCAATTCTCGTCGGCCCGTTTGGCATTCCCGCTCCGTTTATCGTGGTCGCCGCGATCACCCTGATCCTGCTGCCAATCGTTGCTCGCGTGCCAGTTCAGGAGTCGGTGGAACAGTCCGAACATCGTTTCGCCCTCGACCTACTCCGAATCCGACCGTTCGCGGGCGCCGCAATACTCGGCGCCGTTGCCTTCGCGATGATCGGCGCCTTCGACGCGCTGTGGGATGTCGTGCACAAAGACCTCGGCACCACCGACTGGATTGCGAACCTCGGCATCACCCTGTTCGGCCTGCCGTTGATCTTCCTTGGGCCGCCCGGCGGTCGCCTCGCCCAGACATTTGGCCCTTTCAAACTCAGCTCGATCGGCCTGCTGTTCGCATCCGGGATTATGTGTCTCTACGGGTTCCTGCCGAGCGGCGGGCTGATCTTCACCGTTGCGATGGTGCACGCCGTCTCTGATGGCCTCACCATTTCTTCCGCCGGCGTCGCGGTCGGCATGGTGGTGCCTGCCGATCGACAGGCCGGCGCACACGGCGTGGTCGGTGCGGCCCAAGCAGTCTCGGCAGGCGTCATGGCCGCAGTCACCGGCGCGCTGTACGAGGCGTACGGCCAGACCACTGCATACGTGGCTGCAGCCGCCGTGATGCTGGTGATGACGCTGACCGGCCTCTGGCTCGCCCGATCGGCGTGGGACATCTCACGGCCGATCGGCTCGTCGGTCAACAACTGAACCCAACGCCCGCTCGCTTGTCACACCGCGACCTGAAACCAAGCAGACCTCGGTGTGACAGGCAGGTTCGGATTACTTGCCGGTGAATTCCGCTTTTCCGGGGCCATTCTCGAGGAAGCTCTTGACGCCGATCTGGCTGTCTTCGGTTCGGAACACTTCGACAAACGCATCAAGTTCGATCTGCAGACCTGCAGCTAGTGACGTCGAGAGGCCTTCGTCGATCGCCCGCTTGCAAATGCCCTGGCCGGTGAGCGCTCCCTTGGCAAGGGTGGCACCGAGTTCGAGCGAACGTTCCATCAGCGCTTCGGGCGCAACGACCTCGTCGGCGAGCCCGATCCGATGGGCTTCTTCAGCCTTGACCATTCGGCCGGTGAGACAGATCTCTTTGGCCTTCGACGGGCCGACAACACGAGCAAGCCGCTGTGTGCCGCCACCGCCAGGGATGATGCCGAGCAGAATTTCGGGCTGGCCGAACACGGCGCGCTCCGACGCGATTCGGTAGTCACACGCCAACGCCAATTCGCAGCCGCCACCGAGTGCATAGCCACTGACCGATGCGATCACCAGACAGGGCAGGGCGGCAAGCCTGTTGAACGCGGCATGGATTTGTGGGCCGATCGTCTTGGCTTCATCCGGGCCGCCGAATTCGGAGATCTCGGCGCCGGCAGCAAAGATCCGGTCGCCACCGCTGACAATCAGCGCGGCGGGCGGAGCGTCAGTCAGTTCTTGTGCTGCTACACCGATCTCGGCAACGAGCGCGCCGGAGAGCGCATTGACCTTGCCGTTGGCGAGGGTCAGGACGGCAACGCCGTTGTCGAGTCGTTCGAGAGTGAGGAGTTCGTAGGCCATGGGCACAAACCTAGGAGATCGCGGGACCGCTGTGAGCACCGAGACCGGCCCGACGATGTCACCCGATACTGACGTCGACAATGACTTTGACTGCTCCGGCGCTGCGGTCTGCTGCAGTCGTGAATGCACGAGCAGCATCGCCCAGTTCGAAGCGATGGCTGATCAACGCATCGGGGAGCCCAGGAAGTCGACCGAGCACCTCGGCTGCGATGTCGGTCTCGCGGCGTCCATCGTGATGGCCCCAGTACAGCGCCGTGCGGAGCTGCACTTCCTTCAAGCCGAGCGCCAAACCAGGCAGGTTGACATCGCTCCAGTAGATACCGGGCACGAGCACGGTGCCTGCCGAGCGCACTGCCCCGATGGCCGCGGCCAGCGACGACTCGCTTCCAGCTGCATCGATCACGATGTCGTAACCCGAGCCGAGTTCGTCTGATCGAACCGGTCGAAGGCCCAAACGCTCAGCCGCCTCAAACTGCGCCTCGTGACGAGCAACGATGTCAATCTGGTCGACCCCACGGTCTTGCGTAACCGCAGCGACGACCAGGCCGACTGTCCCGGCGCCAATTACTGCAATACGCATTCCGGCGACGGGATCGACCTTGTTGACCGCGTGAACCCCCACGGCAATCGGCTCGACGAGGCTGGCCGCCTCGGCACTGACGCCCTCAGGGAGCGGGACGAGGCACTGCGCATCGACGACCAGTTCGTCAGCCATTCCGCCATCGATGTGGATGCCATGGACTCGGCGACCACCCACCGAGCACATGTGTTGATCGCCCCGCTGACAGGCCGCACACTCGCGGCAGAATGCCATCGGCTGGATTGCGACCGGACGCCCTTCGTAGAGAGCCGAGATCTCGTGGCCGAGGGTGACGCCACTCGGCCCCATGCCGATCACATGCAAATCCGACCCGCAGATCCCAACGGCAACCGGACGCACCGTGACCGGATCCGTGATCCCTGCAGCCTGAGGGCTGGGCACATCGACGACGGCCACACCGTCAGACGTGACTCGAACCGCCCTCATTGCGTCATCATTGCGTCAGGCGTCGACTGCGGAAAGCATTTCGTCGGCAGCAGTCCACGGATCAGTGGTCCGGGCAACGACTTCATGAGTCAGTTCGTCCCAGCGGTCACCGGTGCAGATCGCACGAGCGCGGCGGCCGAGGCGGTTGGCGATGATTTCGCGGAGTTCCTCACGCAACCGGAAGGTGCGGCGACGCTCGAGTTCGCCGGACGCTTCCGAGGCCGCGCGATGTGCCAGCACAGCGTCCCAGATATCGGTAACTCCCTGCCCCGTCGTTCCAACTGCTGGAATGATCGGCGGTCGCCACGCATCGTGGGGCATGGCGCCCAAGTCGAGCATCTGCATCAGGTCGCGCTGCGTCTCTTCGACGCCCTTGCGGTCGGCCTTGTTGACGACGAAAATATCCGCAATCTCCATCAGGCCGGCCTTGTTGGCCTGCACGCTGTCGCCCCATCCTGGGTTGACGACAACGACCGTGGTGTCAGCCTTGCCGGCGACTTCGACTTCGACCTGGCCCACGCCAACGGTTTCGACCAGAACCCACTTGCGGCCAATCGCATCGAGGACGCGCACCGCTTCCGGGGTCGCCAGCGACAGCCCGCCAAGATGACCGCGAGTCGCCATCGATCGAATGAAAACACCCGGGTCGGTGGCGTGATCTTGCATGCGGACGCGGTCGCCGAGGATTGCGCCGCCGGTGAACGGTGACGACGGGTCGATGGCGAGTACGGCGATCTCGAGGTCGAGTGAACGCAGATGGCCAATGAGCGCGCTGGTGAGGGTGCTCTTGCCGGCCCCGGGTGCACCTGTGAGGCCAACGGTGTAGCCCTCACCGCTGCGCGAATAGGCGAGACGACCGACTTCGCGTGCTTCGTCTTCGCCTCGCTCGATCAGTGAGAGCAAACGCGCGAGCGCGCTGCGATCACCTTCGAGAGCGTCGGCAAAAAGTTCAGCTGGTGGTTTGCGTTGGCGTGCCATGAAGAATCGGAGTATTGCAGCGCCGGTTACGCGAGCGCGCCTTCGGCGGCGCAAACCACGTCGGCGCTACAGATCGCTTCGGTCGCACCGATCACTTCGGCGATGTTGATCACTTTGGTGACACCGTCGACGCGGTCGCGCATGATGCGCTCGATCCCGGCCTTCAAAGTGGTCGTGGACGATGGGCAGCCAACGCATGCCCCGGTGAGCTCGACTTCGACCAGCCCGGTGTCTTCGTGCACCGCGTGCAGAACGATGTCGCCGCCGTCGGCCTGAAGTGCCGGGCGGATCACTTCGATTGTGGCTTCGACTTGTGCGCGCATGCTGCCTCAATTCGGTGGGCCCACCGAGAGAGTCGGTGGAGCTCAATGTTCATTCAATCACCACAGCTCGTACGATCCCTAGCTGTGCACATTGGTTCATCACAGGTTGCGATTCAGGCGATCCTGGCCCACGAGGGCGGTTGGGACGAGTTCATGCTCGTCAGCGGCCCGATCGTCGTGATCATTGGCCTTCTCGTGCTGGCAAAGCGCCGTGTCGATGCGATCGCACCCGACGGCACGAAGCGCCCGAGCGAGCCGACCAAGCCTACGAAGTCGTCGAAGTAGCGGGCTGAGTCGTCGGTAAAGTCCGGGTCGTCAGCGCAGCCCGGGCGGCTGGATACTGGCGAGGTATTCGCTGTCGGATTGCATGCGGTCGCGTAGGTCGTCGTAATAAGTGCGTGGCGGGTTGAAGTAGACCTGCCCGGTGTCGAGCCGGCCGCCATCCGGATGCGAATACTCAGCTACAGGCTTCGGCAATGGGCCGGTTGGCAAGTTTGGTGCTGCGCCCGACGGTTTGATGACCCGTCCGTGCTGGTTGCGAAATTCGAGCCCACCGGGCTGGTCGGCGTCGCCGGTGATGTCGAGCCGACCACGATGGTGCATTCGATGGTGCTTGCCGCAAATGAGCACCAAGTTCGCCGTGTCGGTCGAACCGCCGTGTTCCCAGTGGATCAGGTGATGCACCTCGAGGCCGAGCGCCGCATCGCAGCCAGGCACGCGACACTCGCCGTGATCTCGATGTTCGATGACGGTGCGCGTACGGATCGGCACGACGTACTGGCTGCGACCGACCGACACGGGCAGTCCACCTTTGAGGAACACCGGTGTGACCATTCCATCGCAAGTGATCCAGCGGCGGATCGCATCGGGCACATTCCACCCGGTTGCGTCGACCATGCCGCGTCCGTTGCGATCGGCATTGATGAACAGGTTGACCCTGAAGCGTGACCGACGTGCCGGGTCGGCAATCGAGTC
>JBLIKS010000036.1:0-15041 GCA_047635555.1 Candidatus Azotimanducaceae bacterium | reverse complement strand
CGCTTGTTTCGCGACCAGCGCGCTCTGTAACACTGCGACTATGCCACGCGCTGTCTTGCCCGCACTTGCCGACGAATGCGCAATCGAGTTGGAGTTTGCGACCTTCGGCAATGCAGGTAACCCAACCTTGCTGCTCGTCAACGGTTACACAAGTCAGATGATTGTCTGGGAGACCGAACTGATCGAGGGGCTCGTTGCCCAGGGCCTCCACGTCGTCATTTACGACAATCGTGATGTTGGCCTCTCGACCAAGCTCGATGGTCAACAGGTGCAGCCAATGAAGGTGCTGCAAGCGATCATCGCCGGCGAGCCGGTCGAGGTCCCGTACACACTGAGCGCGATGGCGGCCGACGGCATGGGCCTGCTGACCCATCTCGGTATCGATCAGGCGCACATCGCCGGAGTGTCAATGGGCGGAATGATCGTGCAGATGATGGCGATCGAGCATCCTGAGCGGGTACTCAGCCTTTGCTCGATCATGAGTAGCCCAGGCCACCCCGATTACGGACAGCCGTCCGCCGAGGCCCGCTCGGCATTACTCGCGCCGCCGTCGATCGAACGAGCGGCTTACATCGAGGATTCTCTTCGGGCGAAAGTCTGGCTGTCGAAGAAGCACTTCTCCGAAGAGGTGACTCGGGATCGTTCGGCGCGCCAGTTCGACCGGATCTTTTACCCCGAGGGATTCACCCGCCAGCTTGCAGCGATATATGCAACGGGCGACCGGAGCGAACGGCTTCAGGAGCTCGACGTGCCGACCCTGGTGATCCACGGGCGTGACGATGAGTTGATCTCGCCATCAGGAGGCGAACGGACAGCTGAACTCATTGACGGCTCGCGCTACCTTCTGCTTTCCGACATGGGTCACGATCTCCCGGCGCCGCTCGCACCGGTTTTCGCCGAAGCAATCGCCGGGCACATTCGGATCAGCAATACCAGCATCAGCAATACCAGCATCAGCAACACAGTCTGAAGGAGATCATCATGGGACCACTCGCAGGAAAACGCATCATCGAAATTGCCGGGATCGGACCGGGCCCGTTCGCAGCAATGCTCCTGTCGGACCTTGGCGCCGAGGTCATCCGCGTCGAACGTGCCGGAGCGGTCCGCGGGCCGACGCCGGACAAGCCAGCAGGCGATGTCAGCCTGCGCGGCCGTCGGAATGTCGCCATCGATCTCAAGCATCCTGACGGTGTCGCAACGCTGCTCGATTTGATCGAGTCAGCTGATGGACTGATCGAAGGCTTCCGTCCGGGCGTGATGGAACGTCTCGGTGTCGGGCCAGACGTCTGCTTTGAACGGAACCCAAAGTTGGTCTTCGGCCGGATGACCGGTTGGGGCCAAGACGGGCCGTACGCCCAAGCTGCTGGCCACGACATCAACTACATCTCGCTCGCCGGAGCACTTGCTCACTTCGGCCGGGCCGGGCAAGCCCCGGTTCCACCGCTCAACATGGTCGGAGACTTCGGCGGTGGTGGCATGTTCCTCGCGCTCGGCGTTGTCGCAGCGCTGCTCGAAGCCCAGACGAGTGGCCAGGGCCAAGTCGTCGACACGGCGATGGTCGACGGGACTGCAGTGTTGATGACGATGTTCTGGTCAATGAAGGCTGCTGGCATCTTCGATGAGCAGAACCCTGGCACGAATCTGCTCGACACTGGAGCTCACTTCTACGACGTGTATGAATGTGCCGACGGTCGGTACATCTCAATCGGTTCGATCGAGCCGCAGTTCTACGCCGAACTGATGCGGCTCACAGGTCTCGAAGGCGACGACCAGTTCGCCCGCCAAATGGACGCCACGCAATGGCCCGAACTCAAGGTTCGGATCGCCGAGCTGTTCAAGACAAAATCGTGTGACGAATGGTGCGAACTGATGGAAATGACCGACGTGTGTTTCGCACCGGTCCTCACGATGTCCGAAGCAGCGCAGCATCCGCACAACGTTGAGCGTCAGACCTTTATCGAACTTGGCGGCACCGTTCAGCCGGCACCGGCGCCACGATTTAGCCGCACAGCAGCCGAGGTCACACAGCTTCCCGCCCACGCTGGCGAACACACGCGTGAGGTGCTTGCCGATTGGGGCGTCAACGCCGAGCGGATTGGCCAGCTCCTTGAGTCGGGTGCGGTACGGCACGCCGAATGACCACACCCCGGATGTAGCGGCAACGGTCTGATACTGCGACACTGTCGCCGATGTCGACACTCGTCTGTTTCCATGCTCACCCCGACGACGAGGCGATTGCCACCGGTGGCGCGATGGCGCGTGCTGCGGCCGAAGGGCATCGGGTCGTTCTGGTCGTCGCAACAAACGGTGACTATGGCGAAGTGCCCGATGATCTCGCCGACGGTGAGACCCTCGTCGATCGCCGCCGCAAGGAGACCGAAGCGTCGATCGAGGCACTCGGGGCACACCGCGTTGTCTTCCTCGGGTACAAGGATTCGGGGATGACCGGTTGGGATCAGAACACTGACCCCGAGAGCTTTCTGCGCGCCGACCTCGATGAAGCCGCGGCACGGCTCGCAGTCGTGCTCCGCGAAGAAGACGCCGATGTCGTCACCACGTATGACTGGCATGGCAACTACGGCCATCCGGACCACATCAAGGTGCACGAGGTCGGTAACGCCGCAGCTGACATTATTGCTGCAGAAGGCAGCAGCATTCGGCTCTTCGAGGCCACGATGAATCGCGACCGAGTCGTCGCAATGATGCAGCACGCGATGGAGTCAGGAATGACGCTGCCGCAGGGCGACGTCGACGGCGAACCGTTCGATCCGGCTGGCCCGGCTGACGACGGCAACCCGTTTGGCATGCCCGAAGCCGAGCTGACCCTCGAAGTCGATGTCACCGGCTACGTCGACCTGAAGCGAGCCGCGATCACGTGTCACCGGAGCCAGATCAGTGACCAATCGTTCTTCCTCGAAATGCCTCCGGAGGCCTTCGCTGCGATGTTTGGATTCGAGTCGTACATCGAGCGGGGTGTCGCACCGCCGATGCAGCGCGGTTGGCTCTTCGATTGACCGTGACCGATTTGCATCCATTCGGCGGTATTCGCACTGATTCGACCTCATTCGACCCTGATTCGACCCTCGGGGCAGACAAGATGGGGCAATGAAACGAATTGGTCTCGTTCTGGTTGCATGCGTCGCTCTCGCCGCGTGTGGTGGCGGGGACGTCGGCAATGCGGCGCAGACCACCACGACCAAGCTGACCCTGCTGCCCACAACAACGACCACGAACGTTCCGTCGGCCACCGAGGCGCCTCGCGACTCGGCACTTGTGCAGGACACGACAACCACGTTTTCTGCTTCGACCACAACCACATTGACGGCGCCGGTAAACACCACGACGGCGCTGGCTGAGACGACGATTTCGGGCGACACTGCGGCGCAAGCTGACCCAGCAGTCGAGGCGCTTCGGCTGAGTGACGACGGAATCGGCGCCGCCGTGTTCACCGGCGAGCCGGAAGGCGTCATTGCCTACCTGACTTCGTTCATTGGGGCGCCGACCGGCGACACCGGCTGGGTCGACCCGTTCGAGATCAGCGCCTGTTCAGGGAGCGAGCTGCGCATCGTCTCGTGGGGCGCTTTGCAGCTGACGTTCGGTGATGTGTCCAAGGTGCTGCAGGGGCGTCGCCATTTCTTCTCCTACCGCTATGGCCTGTACAGCTTCGACGGCGGGGCCGCCGCTCAGCTCGATGCGACGCCGACTGGTTTACTGACCGTCGAACATGTCGGTCTGGGCACCCCGATCATCGAAGTTGAGTCCGCTTATCGCGGTCTCATGCTCAATCCAGCGGACGATTTTGTGCCCCCCAATTTCGTTGTCAACGACAACTTCCGGGGGTTCGTCGCCGGTCTCGCTGACGATTCGCCGGTCGTGCAGCTCATCGGTGGCCCGAGTTGCGAAACCCCGACCTGATGCAGACCCTGCAAAACCTTCACTCACAGCTGGGGTGGTTCCTGATAGGCAGCAACGCGCTGGTGGGTTGCTGGGCGCTCGCAGCGCAGTATGTGCCGGCGCTCCGGCGAGCGGCGATGTGGTGGGCCATTGGGGTTGCCCAAATCTCGGTGTTTGCTGCGGCGATCGTCGGTGTGCTGCTTGTCAGCCGCTACGAACTCGAACTCGACGACTTTCACGCCCTTTACGGATTTACGACCATCGTTGCCGTCGGTATCCTGTACAGCTACCGGTCGAGCCCCTTCATCAAAGACAAGCAGTACCTGCTGTACGGCTTGGGCTCACTGTTCATCATGGGCCTCGGTATCCGGGCCCTGTTCTTACGCTGACATTCCAATGGCGAACGGCAGCTTCGCAGGATCCCAGTTCAGCTGCGTGATGCCTTGCTGGCAGGCGTAGCGGTCGGTCATGCCGGCCACGTAGGCCACTGCTGCTTTGAGGGCTTCATCGCTGCCTGCATCGATGTGGCTCACGTTGACCTCACTGCCGAGTACTGCCTGGGTTGTCTGGGTCGGAAGCGAATGTGGGCGATCGGCGTAGTGCTCGACGAGAGCCCGCAGTAGCGCGATGACCGAGTCGGCCTGCCGCGTGCTCGCTGGCCGTAGATAGATGTGCTCGTAGTTGAACTTACGGAAAGCAGCCAGTGCTTCCGCGGTGTCGGGCATCATGCCGACGCGGCCAGCGGTCACTGCTGCCGTGATCATCGCGCTGACAAAGGCTCCGAGCTGTGACGACCGGTCCCGTCCGCAACGCTCTGCGACGATGTCGGGCAGCATGTCTGCGGTGACAATGCCTGTCGCTACGGCATCTTCGAAATCGTGACAGACATACGCGATGCGGTCGGCCCATGACACGACTTCGCCTTCAGGTGTTTGCGGCGCCGGGAGACTCCACGAGTGGTTACGGATGCCGTCGAGGGTCTCGGCGCAGAGGTTGAGTGGCTGCAACGTGACGTCGGCGCCCCACGGGGCATGGTCGAACCCACCCACCAGGTATGGCGACAGCGCGTCTTCGCTGGCATGGCCACCCGGACCGTGCCCGCAGTCGTGCCCGATTGCCATCGCCTCGGCGAGCGGGACGTTGAGACCGAGTGCCTGAGCGACCGATCGTGCGATCTGAGTTACTTCGAGCGCATGGGTCATCCGCGTGCGCTGGTGATCTTCGGGGAAGACGAATACCTGTGTTTTTCCGGCAAGCCGGCGAAACGACGTGTCGTGAAGGATGCGGTCGCGGTCGCGCTCGAAGCAGGTGCGATGCGGGTCGGGGTCTTCTTCGATCGCTCGGTTGCCAGCACCGTGCGCTCGTGTCGCAAACTCTGCAAGTGTGGCGTCTTCACGGGCTTCACGTTCGTCACGGGTGACGATCTTCGTGGCACCGATTTCGGCTCGGGAGTCGGCGTGAGCGAGAACAATGTCGTCCCGATCGTGGCCCGCCATGGTTGACGCCCAGCGGTCGGCCCGCTCGTCGGCCGAGTCAAGGTACGGCAGGTCATCCATCGCCCGCATCGTACGGCGTTAGCCTTACGCAGATGTCCCAGTTCGTCGACGAATGCCAATTGAACGTGAAGGCAGGCGATGGCGGAGCAGGCTGTATCAGCTTCCGCCGTGAAGGGCCGGTTGTCTACGGAGGCCCGAACGGTGGCGACGGTGGCAATGGCGGCGACATCTGGTTCGTCGCGAGCCACAATGTGGCGTCTCTCCTGGCCTTTCGCGACTATCCGCACCGCAAGGCCGGTAACGGCGTGCACGGCAAGGGCAAAGACATGCATGGCAGGCGCGGTGAATCGCTCGAGATCGCCGTGCCGATCGGTACCGTCATCTCCGACCTGTACACCGGCGCGCTGCTGGCCGAATTGGTCAATCAGGGTGACCGCTGGCTTGTTGTCGGAGGCGGCCGCGGGGGCCGAGGCAACGCCAAGTTCCTGTCAAATAAGCGGCGCGCGCCGAGCTTTGCCGAACAGGGCGAGCACGGTGAAGAACGCTGGCTCAAGATGGAACTCCGTCTGATGGCCGACGTCGCTCTCGTTGGATTCCCGAATGTTGGCAAGTCCACGCTGATCAGCGTGATCTCGAAGGCCAAGCCGAAGATTGCGAACTACCCGTTCACGACGCTTGAACCGAACCTGGGTGTTGTCCAGCTCGATGAGGCAACCGAATTTGTGGTGGCTGACATCCCCGGCCTGATCGAAGGGGCAAGCGAAGGCAAGGGTCTTGGGCATCAATTCCTGCGCCACATTGAACGGGCCCTGGTGCTCTGCATCATGGTCGACCTCGCACCGATGGATGGCGTGTCGCCGCAAGAGCAGGAGCGGATTCTTCTCCAGGAACTGGGCCAATATCAGCCCGACCTCCTCGAACGTCCGCGCCTCGTCGTTGGCACGAAGGCCGATGCCATCCAGGCTGACGAACTCGAACTGCTCGGTTGGACCGGGGACATCATGTCGTCGGTGACACGACAGGGTCTCAGCGAACTCGTCGGCAAGATGGCAATGGCTGTGCATGATGCTCGCCAAGCCGTCGAGCACGCCGAAGGCGTTGTTACGATCCGCCCTGAAGCAAAGGGCGCAATGGTCGAAATTGTCGGCGAAGGCGAGTTCCGTCTGGTCGGCAAAGAAGTCGAGCGCGTCGTCGCTCTCAACGATGTGACGACGCCTGAGGCGCTCGCGTACATCGACCACCGGCTCGAACGGCTTGGCGTACCCAAGATGCTCGCCAAGGTGGGTGCTGAAGAGGGCGACGTCATCTGGATCGGTGAGTTCAGCTTCGGCTACTCGCCGGACATCTGATGCGGGTCGTGGCCAAGATCGGTACGGCATCGGTCACCAATGTGCAGGGCGTGATCGAGCGTGCCGCCATCGCCAAGCTCTGCGACGAGGTCAGCGATCTCCGCAAGCAAGGCCACGAGGTGATCGTTGTGTCATCCGGTGCAGTGGCTGCCGGAATTGCAGCCGTCGGTCTTAGTCAACGCCCGAGCGACATGTCCACGCTGCATGCAATTTCTGCAGCGGGCCAGAGTCGCCTTGCCGAGGCGTACAACCAAGAGCTCGCCCGTCACGGTTTGGTCGGTGCACAGCTACTGGTCGGCTCCATGGACTTCGTGACGCGTTACCAGTACCTGCATCTGCGTTCGACGATCAACCGGTTGCTCGAACTCGGCTGCGTCCCGATCGTTAACGAAAACGACGCGCTCGCAAATGACGAGCTGCGGTACGGCGACAACGACCGCATTGCAGCAATGATCGCGAACAGCGTCAATGCCGACGTGTTGGTGTTACTGACCGACATGGATGGCGTCTTCACCGCCGATCCGCGGACTGACAGCAGCGCCACCCTGGTGCCGCTCGTGCGCGTTGACGACCCGTTGCTGTCGATCGACGCCGACTCCGGCGGAAGCGGCCGGGGGAGCGGGGGTATGGCAAGCAAGCTTGTTGCGGCACGGATGGCATCATGGTCAGGTATTCGATCGGTGATTGCACGTGCGAGCCGAAAGGGTGTGCTGTCCGGGTCGGTGTCTGACGAACTCGTTGGAACGACCTTCGAAGCACACGACCGCACGCTGCCGGCCCGCAAGCTCTGGATCGCCTTCGCCGCCGAACCGGCAGGAACGATCTTCGTTGACGCTGGCGCTCGCACGGCGCTGACGGATCGGCCGACAAGCCTGCTTCCGGCCGGCGTCACGAGTGTTACGGGCGGATTCGAGTCAGGATCGGTCGTTGAGATCAGCGAGGGCGGCACCGTGTTCGCCCGAGGGCTTGTCTCGATGGGCAGTACCGAGCTGGTCGGTGCCGCAGGGCTCTCGGGTATCGGACATGTCGTCCACCGCGACGATCTTGTCCTCCTTTCGCCCGATCTCCTTGCCTGAGCGGCGTGATCAGGCCTCGGTTGCGGGAAGCGCCTGAGCGGGCGCAGCTTCAACGGCATCGATCGCGTCGAGGCCGAGTTCGGCACGCAACTCGCTGAGGCGACCCTGCGCCTGGACGTTGGCAGTGGCCTGCTCGATTTCGAGCACACGGCTTTCGACGCCAACCTCGTTGAGCTCGGCCGAGGCCTTGGCCTTGGCGTAGCGCGCCTCGATCTTCTCGGTGACCTCGTTCAGCGTCGGCACATCGTCGCCGACCGTCTCGGTCAGCGAGCTCATTGCCGAGTTCATCTCTTCTTGCATCTTGGCCTGTTCGAGCTGGCTGAGCAGCTTGGACTTCTCGGAGATCTTCTCCTGAAGCAGGCGGCTGTTCTGCTTGACGGCCGCCTTGGCCTGGTCGGATGCTTGCGCTGATTCGAGCACCATTGACTTCAGGCTCTCGACATCGGCTTCGATCGACAGGAGCTTGTCGGCAATAGTTTCGGCGGCGCTCGTGTATTGCGCAGCCTTCTCGGCGTTGCCAGCCTTTTGGGCATCGGAGGCCATGATCAGTGCCTGGCGGGCGTTGCCGTTGAGCTTTTCAAGCTCGGTCATCTTCTTGTTCAGGCGGATTTCCGCCTGCTTTTGACCGGCGATGACGTTGGCGGCCTGCTCTTTGAGCTGCTTGTGCTGCGTTTGGGCGGAGCCGATGGCCTGTTCGAGTTGCACCTTCGGGTCAGCGTTCTCGTTGAACTGGCCGGTCAACTTCGCAACGAGGTACTTCCACTGCTTCTTGATGTACTTGAACATGGCGTACACCCTAATACGTGGATGTGCTGCGGCTGCTCCTTGAGAGGAGCCGACGCTTCAGGGCGTCCAGTTCTGGCGCACCCATCACCGCGAGCAATCCGAAGTACACGATCACACCGACAACTGCGCCAACGACCAGCCGCAACAGTGCGTCGAGGCCGGCATTACCGCCGACGTTGCGGGTGATGAACCAGACCGCCTCGCCCATCACTGCACCGGCGACGATCATTGTCCAAAGGCTCTGGAGGATCGGTCGGACTTCGAAGCCAGGAACCTTGTAGCTCAGGATCTGCAAGACCCAGAACGCTGAGAACACGTAGGCAATTGCGTACGCTGCGCCGAGGCCGAGCACGCCGTAGGAACCAACGAGGATTAGCGCGAGCACAATGTTGATCGAGTTCTCGACGACGTTGACCTTGAAAGCGGTCTTGGTGTCTTTGTGAGCGTAGAAACCGCGTAACACGAAGAAGTAGATCGAAAAGGCACCGAGCCCGAGTGCAAAACCGCCGAGTGCTCGCGAGGCACTGAGGCCACACGCTGCGTCGCACCGCCCGTTCTCGATCGCCAGGCCGACAAGTGGACGGCGCAACACGAACAGGCCGATGCCGGCTGGAATGGTCAAAAGGGCGGTCATCCGGACACCGAGCGACATCGTTGCAATGAACGCGGCTTTGTCTTTGCGCGCCACTGACCGGGCGAGTTCGGGTTGGAAGGTCGTGGCGATCGAAACCCCGAGAAGGCCCTGTGGGAGGACGAAGAACGTGAACGCAGCAAAGTATGCAAACGTCCCACTCGAGCCTGGTTCGGTCAAGTTGCGGACCACGATCAAGGCCACGATGTTTGACCCGACGAACCCGAACGTCCAGAACGACAGGCTGAGCAACTTTTTTACCGACGGGTGCTTGAGGTTCCAGATTGGTCGGAAACGGAACCCCGTGGCCAACGCTGCAGGGATCAGCGCGAACGCCATTGCGCCGATACCGACTGTTGCGCCCAGCCCGAGTGTGAGACGAAGCCGTTGGTTGTCGACGACGTCGGCCAGATCCCATCCGGTACTCACCGGGTCGGGCAGCGACAGTAACGAGACGATGATGATCAGGTTCGGCAGGACCGGGCTCCAGGCTGCTGCGAAGAAGCGCCGACGGCTGTTCAAGAAAGCGTTGGCTAAGCCGGTGAGCCCGTAGAACAAAATCTGGATCAGGAAAATTCTCGACAGGGTCGTGCCGACCGAGCGGAACAGGTCAGGGTCAATGCCATCCGCCACGTTCAAGGAGAAGAGCCGGAATATCAGCGGGGCAGCGAGCACGGCGAGCACCGTTAGCCCGACGATCATCACTGCAGCAGTCGTGATCACGACATTGGTCGACTCGTCGTCTTCGTCCTCAGCGAACGTCGAAAACAGTGGCACAAGCGTTGCCGAGAGCACGCCGCCCAGGAGCAGTTCGTACACGATGTTCGGGCTCTCGTTGGCGTTGATGTACGCGTCGTTGAGGGCCGTGCCGCCAATAACTCCGGCGAGCACGCTGAGCCTCAGTAGCCCGGTGACACGAGAGAGCGCGGTGCCGGTCGCAACGGTGAGGTTGCTCTTGAGCAGGCTCACGCGGGCCGCACCTCTTGGATCGCCTGTCGCAAACCTTCCAGCTCGACAACGAGATCCTCGACGTCGTGTTCGTACGCGTCGGTGTCGCCGGCTCCCACGCTGACTTCAGCGGCGCGTGCGACGAGTTCGTCCAAGCGCGTCTGAGCCAGCCGCAAGGTATTGGCCGTCTTGGTCGACTGGGCCTTCAAGCGATCGACGCTTTCGAGTTGGCTTTCGACCGATGCGATTGCTTCGGTCGCACCTTGCTGTTGCAGTGTCGCAAGCTTCGAGCGGAGTGCTGTTGGATCGATTCGGTGGACGGCCTGGTCGATGCCATGGCCGCGGCGCGCAATTTGCCAAGTTTCATCGAGCCCATGATCAAGCTTGGCAACGATCGACGCCATGCGGTCCTGTACCGGGCCAGTACTTGCCCCTTCGACGATCTGATGGAGGTTGACGGCCGATCGCTGCGCGCCCTGCACGAACTGCCGCCATGGTTCTTGCACAGTGAACGGATCGATCCGAACTCGCGTGTCACGCGGCATCGCAGCGGCAACCGAAGCGCTGTAGGCAACAACGCCGAGTGCGATGCCGACTGCGGGAGAGATGCCGAGCAGCATTGCGCCCGCTGCGACCACGGCCCCGAGCAGAATCCTCCAGGACAGGATTGCCTTGGCAGTTTTTGGTGTGTAAAACCGGTCGCGAAAGCCCACGTCAGCCGCCCGCGATGTCGGACGCGATGAGCGTCGTCAGTTGCTCGACCGTCGGGGCATCGACATCAGCGAGGCGAAGGGCGTGGTAGCCAATGGCGGCTTCAAAGACGTTGCGGGTAAAGCGAGCGTTGCCGAAGCCGCGTCCGCGCGGTTCGCCCTCGATCACGGCGCGCAATGCCTCGGCACCGCTCTCGTCGAGGTGGTATTCCTTCTTGCTGCTGATCAGGCCGAAGATGGCCACGAGTTCTTCGGTGTCGTAGTCGGGAAATTCAACGGTCCGTGTGAAACGGCTCTTCAGGCCCGGGTTTGTGTCGATCAGCTCAATCATTTCGGCGGGGTAACCAGCAGCGACCACAGACAGGTCGTCACGGTGGTCTTCCATGAACTTGACGATCGTGTCGACTGCCTCGAGGCCGAAGTCGTTCTCGCCACCCCGGGCAAGGGCGTAGGCCTCGTCGATGAGGAGCGTGCCACCGAGTGCCGACTCCATGACCTTCTTGGTCGTCGTGGCGGTCTGCCCGACGAAGCCGGCAACGAGACCGGAGCGGTCGGTCTCGACGAGGTGGCCTTTGCTGACCACGCCGAGGGTCCGCAAGATCTGGGAGAGCAGCCGGGCGACGGTGGTTTTGCCGGTTCCAGGGTTGCCGGTGAAGACCAGGTGCTTACTCGTCTCGATAACGGGGAGGTCGGCGGCAGCGCGGAGCTCTTGAACACGCAGCAGCGATGTGAGCCGGCGGACTTCGGCCTTCACCTGATCGAGGCCGATCAGTGCGTCGAGTTCTGCGAGCAGTTCCTCGATCGAACGTTCCGGTGGCAGCTCGACTTCGGGCGCATCGGCTGGGACAGGTCCGGCAGATGTCCGGGCTGTTGCCGGTGCGTCGGGCTGGCCAGGGCGTGGCACGCCGTAGTCGTCCATGAGCTGCAGCATCGTTGTGCGGAAACGGTCGATCGCATTGATTTCGGCGGTCGATGGCACGAGGTCGATAGCGGCGGTTGCATGCGCGACCGAGAGCGCATGTGTGTAATAGGTGTTTGCCCTGCGCTTTGAATCGCGCGCATCGGCCTTGACGAGAAGGTCGAACATCGTGCTTGGCTTCGAGAGCCACTGCGCCGACCCGCCGAGCGTGTTGTCGTCGCGGAGTTGGGTTGACGTCAGAATCATCGGTGGCGTGAGCTTGCGGCCGAGGGCATCGACCCAGGTATCTAACTCTTGGGTCGTGTGGCGACCATCAGCGTCGATAACGGCCGAGATGAGGTTGGCTGCCTCGATGGTGCACTCGCCGCGGTGGTCCTCGCCGGACAGTTCGGTGAGCAGGTAGTTCATCGTGTCGACGAACTCGTCGGCCTTGCGTTCGAACACGGCGGGCATTTGATTCATCGTAGATGACGCGGTCTGCAACAGTGGGGTGCATGACCGAGTGGATTGCGCCAGGGCCGGGTTCGTGGAAACTCGACACGGCCCACCTCGAGACGACGGTCTCGCGGCCGATGCGCGATCTCATGGAAATGGCGATGCCGTTGGGCATGGGCCAAGGATTCGATCTTGCGGGCGCGCCGTTGAAGACCATCGACGTGGGCTTCGTGAACGGCCGGATGTACAGCAGGTTGACGCCGCTGGTGGGCGAGGGCCGTGATCTTCCAACTTTGCCGAGGCCGGTGCTCTGGCTGGCGACCCGCCTCCATCCGGCATTTCGAAAGCGGGCGAAGCAATCTGTCCGCGCTATCGGCGAGCGGTTCTGGCTGCAAGAGTTCGCCCGTTGGGAACGCGAGTGGAAGCCCAAGCTGTATACGACCAACCGCAGGCTCGGCGACATCGATCCGACGTCGCTGTCCGATGCCGACCTCGTCGCACATCTCAGCACAGTGTGGCGCCATGTCGAATGGGCCGCTTCGCTGCACTTTCGTCTCCACACGTCCGACCTCGCACCGATCGGCAGGCTCCTCGTCGCAGCGGGCAACTGGGGTCTCGACGAGGGCCAGGTAATGGTGACGCTGACAGGCGCATCGCCGGCGACGAGTGCGCCGGCTCGTGCGCTTGGCGCGATTGCCGATGAACTTGCCCGCGTCGGGGTTGAACCCGAATCGCTCGGAAACGTTCGCGAGGCGAGTGGTGTTGCGGCCGAACTCCTCGACGAGTACTTGGCCGAATTCGGTCATCGCGTCACCACCGGTTACGACCTCCGCGATCGGACGTTGCGTGAGCTTCCCGAGGTGATCCTTGCCTCCATCCAGCACAGCCGTACTGCTGAATCACCTGGCACCGTCGGCGATCAAGCGTTCAGCGCACTGCTGGAACAGATCAACGAATCCGACAGAGCCGAGTTCACGAACCTTGTCGAGGAGGCACGCACGCTGTATGGGCTGCGCGACGAGAACGGTCCGCTCACCGTCGAGTGGCCCGCCGGGATCGCCCGCCACGTGATTCTTGAAGCGGGTCGCCGACTAGTCAGCAGTGGGGCGCTCGACGAACTCGAACATGTCTTCGATACGGCGATCAACGAGCTGGTCGGTTTGCTCGAAGGCCGCAAGTATCCATTAGCCGCCGAGCTTGGTATTCGTCACCGGGATCGTTTTGCATGGGGCGCGTTGACACCGCCGCTCGTGCTTGGCCCCGTGGCGCAAGAACCCGATATCGACGTCCTTCCGGGCCGAATGCCGGAGATGATGCGCGCGATTCTTTTGGTGACAACGCTGCTCGACTCAGCTGCTCAGACCGACGCGCTGTCCGGCACTGGCGTCGGAACGGAGTCGTATCGCGGCATTGCTCGCGTGGTCGCTGATGCAGACGATGCGTTCGAACGAGCCAGCCCTGGTGACATCATCGTGACTCGGCTCACGGTGCCGACCTTCAACTCGGTGCTCGCGATGGCCGGGGGAGTGGTCACTGAAGGTGGAGGTCTCCTCAGTCATACGGCGGTGATTGCTCGTGAGCTGGGAATCCCCGCCGTGATTGGAGTCGCGGGTGCGTTGACCGATATTCCCGACGGAGCGGAAATCATCCTCGATCCAGTTGCCGGGACTGTGACGGTCGTCTGAGCGGCTTTCCAATTGCAGGGTCATAGAGGTCGAGCAGTATCGTCAGATTTTATGACGAGTACGGAAATCAGTGGTGGCGATCGTTTTGAGAGCGTCCAGAGCATTCGCGATGCATTGAAAGAAGTCAGCTATCTGGCTGATGACGGCATTGCGAGCGTGGCTTTTCTGGCCGACAAGCTCGGCAAGCCGGTTCTGGTTGAGGGCCCTGCCGGCACCGGCAAAACCCAGCTGGCCAAGTCGATCGCCGAGATCACGGGATCCAAGCTGATCCGTTTGCAGTGCTACGAGGGCCTCGACGAGAGCAAAGCCCTGTACGAATGGAACTACAAGAAGCAGTTGCTTCGCATCCAGACCGAACGTGGCGACAACACCGAAGATTGGACCGACATCCAAGATGACATCTTCTCTGACGAGTTCCTGCTGACCCGTCCGCTGCTTGAGGCAATCACCTCTGAAGAGCCGGTCGTGCTCCTTATCGACGAAGTCGACCGAGTCGAAGTCGAGACCGAGGCGCTGTTGCTCGAGATCCTCTCCGACTATCAGGTGTCGATTCCCGAGCTGGGCACGATCACCGCAAAACAGATCCCGCTGGTGTTCCTCACGTCGAACAACACCCGTGAGTTGTCTGAAGCGTTGAAGCGTCGCTGCCTGTACTTGCACGTCGACTACCCCGAACTGGATCGTGAGCGTGAAATCGTGCTCGCCAAGGTTCCAAACATCACTGCGAGCCTGGCTGACCAGGTTGCTCGGGTCGTCCGATCGATCCGACAGCTCGATCTGAAGAAGGCGCCCAGCGTTTCTGAGACGCTCGACTGGGCGCGGACCTTGATGATCCTGAACATCGACACCATCGATGAAAAGATTGCCAAGGAGACGCTCAACATTTTGCTGAAGTACCAGACCGACATTGCGAAAGCCACCAAGGAACTGTCGGTCGACGACTGATTGGTCGGGTCTGCCCAATGCTGAAACTCCTGAACGGCTTTGTCGTCGAACTTCGTAACGCTGGCCTTCCGGTCAGCCTCACGGAGAATCTCGATGCGATGGAGGCCGTCCAACACATTCCGATCGAAGACCGTGACGCGTTCAAGTACGCGCTCGGTGCCACGCTG
>JBLIKS010000035.1:0-15655 GCA_047635555.1 Candidatus Azotimanducaceae bacterium | reverse complement strand
CGGCCAAGTCGGCCAAATGGCAGGCCAGCCGATGATCTCCCTGGTCAGCGACACTGCGGGCACGATTGATCAGCACGCCGGCGCCGCCGGCGAGGGCTGCCAGCTCGGCTGCAAGGACCGCATCGGGGGACGGCTTCAGCCGGCTGGGCGCACCGTCCCACCACCCGCCGAATTGCCGCCACACCCCACGCACAACGAATTCGGGCTCGTCGTAGAGCGGCCTGAGATAGGGCTTACTGAGCAGATCTTCGGGGACCGTGACCGAATGCACGATGGTGTCGAGAACTTCGCCCGCGTTCATCATGTCGACGACCTCGCGAACGATGAGCTCCAAGGATGTGGCGACGTCATCGAGCACGCGAGCGATGCGGTCTTTGCCTTCAATCGGCAGCCCGTGTGCTGGAAGCAGGAGCTCGGGCTCTTTCGCGATCATCTTGCGGAGCGCTTCGGCCCACTCGATGGGGTACCGCTGGACCTTTTGGGGATTCCCTGCGTTCGGAAAGTTCCAGATGAAGAAGTCGCCTGACGTGATCCACTTCTCTTTGGGGAACCATCCCCACAGGTGATCGTCTGTCTCGCCACGTGCGTGGTGCAGTTCGATGGTCCGGTTGCCGATTTCAAGCACATCGTGATCGTCGACGATGTGGTCGGGCCGATGTGTGTTCGACGGGATGAACTCAGGGAACTTACCCATCTCGAAGTCGCCAGCTACTCCCCCGAACTGGCGAGCGTTGATCTGAACGTTCCAGTCGTTCGTCGCGGCGTATCGGTCGAATCGGACGGCGACGTTGCGGTGGCCAACCACGGTGATGTCGTCGTAGGCGGCGTCGAAAGCAACGCTGCCGCCGACGTGATCAGCATGTCCGTGGGTATAGACGATGTGGGTAACGGGATCGCTGGTCCACCCTTTGATCGCCTCGACGATCTGCTGTCCTGTTTGGACGTGCGAGGCATCGAACGCCACGAGCCCGTCACCGGTGTCGGCAACGATGCTGTGGCTGAAGCTCTCGACAATGGCAAGGCCATCAGCGACTTCGGAAAGCTCGTTGTTGATTCGGTTGAACGGGCGGTCGGTCAACCCATTGTCGATGACATCGTTGGAGAGCGCAAGCAGATCAGCCATGAGCGCTGACTCTACGCTTTTCGAATCTGCTCAGATGCAACAGGCGTCGTCGCCGCCGGCACCGGGCTTCGCCTGGAATTCGATCGACAATGACTTCGTCAGTTTGCCCTTGGTGACGATCCGCATCTGCTCGGCCATACCGATGAGCTGCGGAGTGATCAGAATCCGGAAGTCCTCATGGCGCAGCTTGCGGTACGGAGCGAGGTTCTTGTTCTTGACGTTGGTGTCGACCGACACCTCTGCAACCTTGCCTCAACCAGTGGGGCGGATGAAGTCGATCGACATCGTTCCGCCCTTTTTCGCCAACACCTTGCGAGCATCCTCGGTGATCTGAATCTTCATCAGACCAGCATCGCACACCCCTCACCGGTGTGACACCTCTCGTTCATGATGAATCTATGAACACGACGCCGTTCTGGTCGAGGGATTACTCAAGCATGGAGTAGTCGACAACAACACCGCGACCATCGCAGTCGGGGCAGATTTCGCTGTACTCGGTCAGCAGGCCCTCGCCGATGCGCTTGCGGGTCATCTCGACGAGCCCGAGTTCAGACACGTCGAACACCTGCGACCGTGTCTTGTCCCGAGCGAGCGAGTCGCGCAGCGCCTCGACGACCTTGCCGCGGTTCTCCCGGATCTCCATGTCGACGAAGTCAATGACGATAATGCCACCGATATCGCGGAGTCTCAGTTGCTTGGCAACCTCGACCGCGGCCTCCATGTTGTTGTGGAAGACAGTCTCTTCGAGGTTCGACTTGCCGACGTTCTTGCCTGTGTTGACGTCGATCACGGTGAGCGCTTCGGTACCTTCGATGATCAAGGAGCCACCAGACGGCAGCCAGACCTTACGATCGAGAGCCTTGTGTACCTGCTCGTGGACGTGGTGACGTTCGAACAGCGAAAGACCTTCTTTGTCGGCGTCGTAGTACTCAACCCGGTCAGCCAAGTCAGGATTAAACGCTGCGACGTAATCATGGACGTCTTGCCAGAGGCGCTTATCGTCAATGAGTACACCGCGGTAATCGGCGTTGAACTCTTCGCGGATCACCCGCACCGCCAGTTCGGGCTCTCGATACAGCAGCCCGGGGCGTTGGGCCTTTGCAGCCTTGCTCTCGATCACTGCCCACTCCTTGAGCAGGATGGTCATATCGGCAATGAGTTCTTCCTCGGTTGCCGACTCGGCTGCAGTGCGAACAATGATCCCGTGCTCGTCGGGCTTGACTCGGTCAAGGATCTCGCGCAGGCGCTTGCGGACATCGTCCGGCAACCGTTTCGAGATGCCATAGGTCTGAGAGTTCGGGATCAAAACGACGAAACGACCGGGCAGCGACACTTCCTGAGTGAGACGGGCACCCTTGTGCGCGATCGGGTTCTTTGTGACCTGGCAGAGAATCAACTGCTTGTTCTTGAGGATGTCCTCGATGCGCAAGTTCGAGCCCTTGACTTCGATGTCTTCAGGCTCGTACTGCACGTCGCTGCGATAGAGCACAGCGTTCTTCGGCGTGGCGATATCGACAAACGCCGCCTCCATGCCGGGCAGCACGTTCTGCACCCTGCCGATGTAGATGTTGCCGTGAATCTGTGCGACATCGTCCGAGGGGCGGCTGACGTAGTGCTCGATCAGGTTTCGACCTTCGAGCACGGCGACCTGCGCCAGGCCCGGGCGCGCCTGAACGCACATGAAGTAACGCCCGATCGGCTTGCCGTTGCGCTCACGCCCGCGGCGCTGCTCGAGCCAGGCGTCGTCCATCTGCTGGGTGTCGCCCTTGCCGCGTCCCTTGCCCCGACCGCGCCGGTTTTTCTGGTTCTTGCCCTGCTTGTCGCCCTGTCGGCTCTTTGGCTTGCCATCGTCTCGGCCATTGTCCTCGCCTGACTGGGACTCGCGAGCCTGACCGTAGCCGCCACCACCGTCTTCTTTACCGGTTCCTCTCCCGCGACGATTTTTTCTTTGCTTGTCGTTCTCCCCGCCGTCGCGCTCTCCATCGTCGTGCTGCTTGGCAACCGACCCCGGAGCCATGTTGAAGGGCACCGACCTGGTGTCGCCGATCTTTGGCTTGCGGACCAAGCCGCGCTCGGCAGCTTCGGCCGACGGCTTGCCTTCGCGAATCCGGTCCGGAATCTCGACGTCGTTCCTGTCATTCGACTCGGCGGTCTCATCGCTCCGCTGACTTGCCGGTTTGCGATTCTGGCCGCCGCGCGAGCCGCGCTGGCGTTGTTTGGCCGGCTGGTCAGCCGACTTCTCAGCAGATGAAGCTGAACTGTCGGCCTGTGAGCCGGCGGGTTCGTTGTCGTCTGAGTGTTCCATTGGAAAAATCCCTTCTGCGGAGGTGCGCCGCGGCACCTTCCGGGACGGAGTCGAGCAGCGAGTGATCGCGCCGGACACCGTCATCGTCATTCGATGGGTGTGATCGCAGCACACGCTGCAAGGTCTGCGCCGTTGCCCCGACCACCAGGGCAAAAAGCACCCACAGAGTCGGATTAGCTACGGCCATAGGCACAATCTACCGGAGCCCGAGGGCTGTCAGCGGGAGGCCTGCGAGCCGAATGCCTGAGACCGCCCCGCCGGACAACGGAGCTGTCCGATGCGCGTCAGCGCATCCTGCGCATGTGGACGCTCTGGACCAGGCCGAACATCGCGAAGTAGACAATCAGACCGGAGCCGCCGTAGGAGATAAACGGGAGCGGCAGACCAGTGACGGGCATGATCCGCAACGTCATTCCCACGTTCTGAAAGATCTGCCAGAGCAACATCGTGAATACACCAGCGCAGATGTAGGTGCCGAGCAGGTCGCGTGACAGGTGGGCAATACGCCACACACGGATCAAAGCAATCCCGAGGAGGCCAAGAATTACTGCGCAGCCAACGAGGCCGAACTGTTCACCCACCGCAGCGAACGGAAAGTCGGCCCACATGACGGGGATGTCGCGCCCGTTCGTGAGCGGCCCTTGCAGCCAACCCTTGCCCCACACGCCGCCGGTGCCGATGGCTCGCATTGCATTCTCCGCCTGGTACGTCTCATCGGCACCGGCAGCTGCGGGGTTGATCAGCGCGCTGATTCGTGCCGATTGGTAGTCGTTGACGAGCTGTCCGAAGAATGCTGCAGCAACCGTCGCGACCGACAAGATGCTGATCATCGCGATGTAACGGGCCTTGGCTCCTGCAACGAGCAGCACGCCCATCGCGAGAGAAATGATCACTGAGGCTGATCCCAGGTCGGGCTGGATCACGATCAGCACAGCTGGTGCGCCAACGATCAACAGACCGCCAAGAAATCGGGCATACGACACCTCGTCGCTCCGTTCGTCAGAGAGGTAGACAGCCAGCATCAGCAGCGTGGTGAACTTGGCGAGCTCAGCTGGCTGGACGTTGAACGGGCCGAGATCGAATGAGATGCGGTCTTCGCCACTGGCGATACCGAGCAAGATGAGTAAGACCAGCACGACCAGTGTGAGGACGTACATGAACCTTGCGCGTTCCTTCCAGACTTCGTAGTCGAAAGCCATGACGACGAGCATCACGACCACGGCAACGAATGCGAAAATTACCTGTCGAGTCACAAACGCATACGGGTCGTCAACAAGGCGCGTCCTCGACGCCGAGAAAACAACGAAGCCACCCAGGATCGTCAGCACGATCTGCACCGTCATCAACACCCAATCGATGTTGCGACTGGGATCAGCCGGGCTCGCACTGATGTTGCCAAGCCCCGAGTCGGGCTTGCGGGAGAGGAAGGAGGTGGCCATCAGTACGACCAGTCTGCCTGATTAGCCACGACGGGAGAAGCAGCTGGTGTCATCGAGCTTCTTCGGTGCAGCTGGAAAGATCGAATTGGTATCGAGCGGCTCTGAGATTGTCACCGGGTCAGTGGGCGCAACTCCTGAGAGCTGAAGGAATATGCATTTCACGACCGGGCCCGCTGCAGTAGCGCCGTAGCCAGCCTTTTCGAGGTACGCGGCGACCGTGTACGGCTGCTCGGGGTCGATGCTGTACCCCGTGAAAGCCGACGAGTCGTTCCACGGGAAGTTGTTTCGGCCCTGTGCCGTTCCGGTCTTGCCAGCAATCGGAATGGCCGACGACGGATAGTCAAAGAACAGCTTCTCCCCAGTGGTGCTGTGCAGGTAATCGCTGAAGTGGCCCGGCCCGGTGATGACTCGCCGCAACCCTGAGCTGATTTCATCGCGGATCTCGGCAGGCATCGGAATCTGTCGAACGACTTCGCCGTCCACATTCGGCTCTGCGGCGAACCGGGCCTGTGAGATGTCGGCATACCCTTGCCGATCGGAGTCGGGGACACCGGCTTCGAACACAGCCTTGATGATCTCGGGCTTCATCACAAACCCCGAGTTTGCAATGGTGCCGTAGCCCACAGCGAGCTGCAGTGGCGACGCCGACAGCAAACCCTGCCCGATAGCGAGCTGGACATTGTCGCCCGTGAAGTACCCGGTGCCCTCGTCCTTGCTGATCACTCCGCTCGCGGCGTAGCGCTCCTTCAGTTCCCGGTCAGGAACGGTGCCATCGAACTCAAAGGGCAGATCGATGCCGGTGTCGGAACCGAAGCCGAACAGCTTGACCTGCTGCTGGAGCAAATCCTTCTGCACATTTTCTTCCATGATCAGCTCGCCGATCCGGTAGAAAAACGCATCGCTCGACACGGCGAGCGCCGTATGCACATCGACCGTGCCGTACACACACGGCCCACCGAATGGGCAGGTGGCGTTCTTGTACACACAACGCACGAGGCCTGAGTCACATTTGGCTTTGTCGACCGACAGCATCTTGTACGTGCCGGTGTCTTCGTAGGTTTCGGTTGTGGTGAGGAGCCCGGTGCTCAGCGCCGCATATGCGGTGAACGGCTTGAACGTCGAACCCAGGTTGTACCGCCCCTGGATTGCACGGTTGACGAGTGTGGATCGGTCGGGGTCGGTCTTGACCGTGTCGGGGATCGGCAACCCGGTCACCGGGTCGTATTCGACGGCTTCCAAGTCGGTCGCGTCGAAGATCTCTTTGAACTTGCCGCCGCTCAGGTCGGATTCGAACCACCGGTTGTCGAACGTCGGGTACGACGCCATTGCAATGACGTGCCCCGTTTCGTGGTTCTGCACGACGACAGCCCCGGCGGGCGCCTTGAACGGCACCTCTTCCGGGTAGTAGATCTTCTCTGCGGTTACGGGATCGGTTTCGTAGAACGCACGGGTTGTGAAGTTGGTGTCCCTGTCGAGCGGGTTCCTGGCAACTGCCTGCTGCCGAAGCCGAAGCTGCGTTTCAAGTACCTGCTCGGCGTACTGCTGTTGGTCGAGGTCGATCGTCAATTGGATGTCTCGCCCGTTGATCGGGGGCACCTCTTCGATCACGCTCACGATGCGGTTTCGGTTGTCGACCTCGAACTTGATGTAGCCCCACTCGCCGTGGAGTTCTTCTTCCATACTCAGCTCGACGCCGAACTGCCCGACGCGCTCGTTGAGTGAGTAACCGTTGCTTGTGTACTGGTCTTTCGTCTCGGCTGTGATGGCGCCCATGTATCCGACGACATGGCTCGCGAGCGGCGCATACGGATAGATCCGCTCCGAGTCTTCGATGATCGTGACGCCCGGCAGGTCTTCGACGCGCTCTTGGATCGCGATCGCCGTTCGCTCGTCGACGTCTTCTGCAACAGGCATTGGCAGCAGCGTGTCGTAGATGCCGCGTTGGAAGCGTTCTTCCATGTCTTCGACCGGTATGTCGACCCAGCCCGACAGACGCCGGAAAATTTCTTCACGCTGGCTGTCACGACGCAGAAGTTCCCAGTCAACCGCGACCGAGAGCGAACGCTGGTTGTCGGCCATGATGCGTCCGTCGGCATCGAAGATACGACCCCGTTCCGGGATCAACGGCTTCGTGCGCACCTTGGTGGTGTCCACTTCTTGCTGCAGTGATTCCGCTTCAACCGTCTGCAAAAACCAGAGGCGAGCTCCGACAAGTGAGAAGAGCAGGGTGCCCACTACGGCGAGAACGCCGAGCCTGGTTGCACGCTTGTCAGCAGCCATGTTGTCAGTGTGCCCCTTCGTACGAGTGGATCGACGTCCGCTTGATGCGGTTGTTCTTCACACAACCGTAATGTAGTTCCGCACGTCGGCGACGTGGACCGCGACAGCGCATGTTCACCGAAACTTTCAGAGTGCCGGTTCGCGCGGCGGCGCCACCCACTCGGCACGCTTAATCCGGAGACACCAGCGCGCCAGTGGCACAAAAACTGGGCTCAAGAGGCCCGCAGCGATTGCCACCACGGGGACGATGATGGTCAGACGTGGCTCGAATGGGTCGGGAACGCCAGTGAACAGGCGCACAACAGGCAGCATCACTTCGCCGACCGCTGCTCCGAGCGTGGTGAACGACATCGCCAGCCACCACTGCGGGTCGGCCACGATCAACGCGAGGAGCCCGGCAACAGCGCCGGCCAGTGTCATGGCGATGGCCGTCGAGCCGATCGGGAGACCCTCCAGCATGTCGTACATCACGCCCAGCGTGAACCCGGCGATTGCGCCTCGCTCCGAACCTGCTGCCGCGCCAGCAGCCGCCGCGAGCGCGAGGACCACCTGGATGATCACCCCGGCGACGGTGAATTCGACGAACAGCGATCGCTGCAGTGCGAGCAGCACCATGCCGACCGGAACGAGCCGGATAAACGGGCCTTGCCAGATCGCAGCAAGCATCAGCCAACGCTCCGTGCTGGACGGGCGCCCTTCACTGCTCGACTTCGGACAGCGGGGTGTACTTGACCACGCGAATGAAGTTCAGCTTCGTAACGTCCGCATACGGAAGAACGTCGAGCAACGGACCACCGGGACCAGAGCGATCGGCGCGGTTGATCACGACACCGACGGGAATGTCCGGCGGGGCGAGGCTGTCGAAGCCGCCGGCGGTCACGACCAGGTCGCCCTCTTGAAGAACTGCGATGCTCGGGTTGTCCTGCAAGAAACGGATCTGCGGAATGAGGCCTCGGCCTCGCCCCTCAAGTGCGCCGAACTCCTTGGCTGCGAGCGTCAGAACGGTGGTCGTGGTCGTCGCGGCAGCGACAACCAGGTCCGTCGGATCATCGAGACCTGTCGATGCCTCGCCAAGCGCCTCGTCACCGGGTGCAGCAGGATTGGTCACAACCGTGCCATCGTCTGCAACGATGTCGGATCCCGCGTCGTTCTGCGGCAGGGTGGATCCCGTGTTGAGCACGTCGGTCACGAGCGTCGTGGATGGGCCCACTGTCGTGGCAACCAGATCTTCCAACTCCTCGTTGGTCTGACCCGAAGGATTGGTGTTGGTCGGGGTGCTATCGGCCGCCGGGGCACCGAGCACTCGAACAGGGACGGCGTATCGCGCATCGGTGATCAGCAGCACCTTGGCAGTGTTGTCGGTGACGCTCGTGATCTTGCCAATGAGACCCGCCTGGTTGACGACCGGCATGCCAACCTTGAACCCAGAGCTGCGGCCTTTGTTGATCTCAATGATCTGATCGAGGTTGTTCGACGATGCGCCCACGACCTTGGCGACTTCAGTCGGGATCCCAGCCAGAGAATCCAGGCTGAGGAGCGCTAACAGTTCCTGGTACTCCTCGACACTGAGGCGTGCCGTTGCTTGTGTCCCAATCAGCCGATCAACCTGATCCTGCAATGCCTGGTTCTCGCGTTCGAGGTCGTCGTATTCCGTGATGCCATTCCACGCACGACCGAGTGGAGTCGCAACCACGTCCGTGGCCGACTCGACAGGGCTCATGACCCGCGAGAACCCGTCACGGGCGCGGTCAAGGACGGGGTTGCCGCGCAAATCAAGCGTGAGCAGCAACGCACACGTGAGGAGCAGCGCAAAGATGACTCGGCGGCGGCCGACGGTATAGATCGCCATATCAGAAGGCTCCTGGAATCAGGGACCGACCCAGTCCGAAGATGGTCAGCGTTCCCCGCCGAGCGACATCAACCCACGCATTGCATCGATATTCTCGAGCGCACGCCCGGAACCGATGACGACGCTGTACAGCGGCTCATCAGCGACACGGATCGGCATTCCAGTTTCGTGAGCGAGGCGCTCATCGAGCCCGCCGAGCAGGGCGCCCCCGCCCGTGAGCATGATGCCGTCTTGCATGATGTCGGCAGCGAGTTCAGGTGGCGTCTTATCGAGGGTGGTCTTCACTGCGTCGATGATGGCGCTGATCGGCTCGGCAAGGGCCTCGCGGATATGTTCGGTGGTCACTTGCATCGTGCGGGGAAGACCCGAAATGAGGTCGCGACCTCGAATGTCGGCGGTGAGCTCTTGTTCCATCGGCCACGCAGAACCCATCTGGATTTTGATCTCCTCGGCAGTGCGCTCGCCGATCGCCAACGAAAACTCTTTCTTGATGTACTGCAACACGGCATCGTCAAGTTCGTCGCCCGCAACACGCACCGACTGCGCTGTGACAATGCCACCGAGCGAAATGACGGCGACCTCTGTGGTGCCACCGCCGATGTCGACGATCATGTTGCCGGACGGCTCGTGCACCGGCAGGTCAGCGCCGATTGCTGCCGCCATTGGCTCTTCGATAATGTGCACCGGCTTGCGAGCACCGGCGTATTCCGCCGCATCTTGCACGGCGCGCTGCTCGACACCGGTGATGCCGGACGGCACGCAAATGACCATGCGCGGCTTGCTCCACTTTGAGGCGTGCACCTTTTGGATGAAGTAGCGCAGCATCTTCTCGCACACCTCGAAGTCAGCAATGACGCCGTCTTTGAGCGGCCGAATGGCCTTGATGTGGTTCGGCGTGCGGCCAATCATGCGCTTGGCTTCGAGACCAACAGCGACGGGTCGGCCGTCGTTGGCGTTAATCGCAACGACCGACGGCTCGTCAAGCACAATCCCCTGGCCACGCACATAAATCAGTGTGTTCGCCGTACCGAGGTCGATCGCGAGATCACGCCCCAGGCTGAGCGGATTGTTACGGGCCATGGTCTGGCCTTCCCTTCGCGAGCTGTAGTCCGAATAAGTTCGAGTTCTGTCAGGCACCGGCGATGCCGCCAGCAAGGCGGGCACTCCGAATTCCTCACCCAGAGAGTATCAGAGCGATGAATGTTACAGATTCGGGAAGAAGATACCGATTTCGCGCTGAGCCGACTCGAGCGAGTCGCTGCCGTGAACAAGATTCTCGGTAAAGAGGATTCCCAGGTCGCCACGGATGGTGCCAGATGCGGCGCCGCGCGGGTTGGTGGCACCCACCATGGTGCGGACGACTTCCCACGTGTCTTGCGGACCTTCGATCACCATGGCGACGGCCGGGCCGCGGCTCATGAACTCGACGAGCTCGCCGTAGAAGCCCTTGCCAACGTGCTCTTCGTAATGACGCGCCAGCGTGTCCGCGTCGAGCTGACGGAGCTCCATCGCAACGATGTCGAGGTTCTTGGCTTCGAAACGGGAGATGACCTGACCCATGAGCTTGCGCTCCACGGTGTCGGGCTTGAGGAGAACGAGTGTGCGATCAGACATGGCCCGCGACGCTATCGCTGCCGTCTGCATCGCGCGCTCCGGCGCGGGCCTCCCCGCTGGCGAATCTGGACTGGGTGAGTCAGTTGGAGTGGCGCTGCACCACGGGACGCGCCTCGCCAGCCGTGTAGAGACTGCCGCAAACAAGGACAGCATCGTCGCCGTCGGCGTACTCGAGCGCACGACGACACGCCTCTGCAACCGAGTCGTAGGCGGAAACGTTTTCGCAGCCAAGTTCTTTAGCGGCAGCGACGACTTGCGCCGCCGGCACGCCCCGCGGCGACGGTGCCGTACAGGCAAACACAGCATCGAACTCATCGGCGCGGAGCGCGGCGAGCATTTCGCCCGGCTCGCGCAGCGTGCCGAACACGAGGAGGCGTCGGCCTTCCGGGTGGAAATCATCGAAGAAGACCTGGGCGCAGGTGTCAGCACCGACCGGGTTGTGAGCGCCGTCGATGATCGTGAGCGGCTGACGGCCGAGCACTTCGAACCGACCGGGCATCGACACTTCGGACATTCCTTCAGTGACGATGTCGCCCGAAGGCGGATTGGCAAAGAAAACCTCGACGGCCGTGAGCGCAACAGCGGCATTGACACCCTGGTACGCACCATGCAGCGGGACAAACACATCGGGATACAGCGTTGTTGGCGTGCGCAGATCGAGCACGCGGCCTCCGATGGCCAGAGCGTTACTGTCGACGTCGAAATCTTCACCACGAACAATGGTCGTTGCAGCACCGGCGTTCTGGAAGATCTCGACAAGATCCGGCCGGGTCTCGCCGATCACTGCCGCACAGCCAGGCTTGATGATGCCGGCTTTCTCGGTGGCGATGTGTGCAAGCGTCGGCCCAGCAAACTCCATGTGGTCCATCCCAATGTTCGTCACGACGGCAACAACCGGGTTCACGACGTTGGTCGCGTCCCACCTGCCAAGGATCCCGACCTCAATCACCATCACATCGACGGCAAGGTCGGCGAACCAACGAAAAGCAGCGGCGGTCATGATTTCGAAGTAACTCGGCCTCATCCCAACGACCGCTTCGAGGTCGGCAATCGCAGCAATTTGCTCAGCGAACTCCTCATCACTGATCGACTCGCCGTTGCGACGCATCCGTTCGTTGACTCGTTCGAGATGGGGACTCGTGTAGGTGCCAACGCTCAGGCCGGCAGCGGCGAGCATCCGCGAAATCATTTGAACGGTTGAGCCTTTGCCGTTCGTGCCAGTGACGTGAATGACCGGCGCACAGTGCTGCGGGTCGCCCATGACCGAGCAGAACGCCTCGATCACATCGGTGGACGGCGAATCGATCCGACCAGTCTTCTCATACGACGCATGGTCGTCGAGGTATGCAAGCGCAATCTCGTAGGTGAAGTCGATACTCATTGGGAAAGGGGCCTCACAGCAATCAATCTAGGCGCGTTCTGAAACAGTGCCGCACGATGAAGTCGGGCTTGGAACGCTCGGGCAAAGCCCTCTCGCCCTTGCCCTCTCGCTCTACTTCGCTAGCTCGCTGCTTTGCGCTGACGTGGCGCCTTCTTGGGAACCAACGTTGGGTTGACCTTGTCGATGACCACGGCGCGATCGATGACGACCTTGCTGACGTCATCACGACCCGGCAGCTCGTACATCGTGTCGAGCAGGACTTCTTCCATGATCGCTCGAAGGCCACGGGCGCCAGTCGCCCGGAGTAAGGCTTGATCGGCGATTGCATCGAGGCCATCTTCGGTGAACTCAAGCTCGACATCTTCGAAACTGAACACCTTGGAGTACTGCTTGACCAGGCTGTTCTTTGGCTCGGTGAGAATCGACACGAGGGCTGCCTTATCGAGGCTGCGGACAGCACCGACCATCGGGAGGCGGCCGATGAACTCGGGAATCATGCCGAATTTCACGAGGTCTTCGGGCAGGACCTGTGCAAACAGTTCGCCTGGATCTTTGTCTTCGGAGGACTGGACGGTGGCATTGAAGCCAATGCCCTTGTGCCCAATCCGCTGCTCGATGATCTTTTCCAGCCCGGAAAATGCGCCACCGAGAATAAACAACACGTTGGTGGTGTCGATCTGGATGAATTCCTGGTGGGGATGCTTGCGGCCGCCCTGTGGCGGTACCGACGCCTGCGTGCCTTCGAGGATCTTGAGCAGCGCCTGCTGCACACCTTCGCCGGACACGTCGCGGGTGATCGATGGGTTCTCGCTCTTGCGGGCAACCTTGTCAATTTCATCGATGTAAACAATCCCGGTCTCGGCGCGTTTGACGTCGAAGTCAGCAGCCTGGATCAGCTTCAGCAGAATGTTCTCGACGTCTTCGCCGACGTAGCCCGCTTCGGTCAGCGCGGTGGCGTCGGCAACTGCGAACGGAACGTTCAGCTGTCGGGCCAGCGTCTGAGCCAGGTGGGTCTTGCCACAACCGGTTGGGCCGAGCAACAGAATGTTGGACTTGGTCAGTTCGACCTCGTCACGCCGACCAACCGTGGTGGCCTGGCTCTGATACTGGATTCGTCGGTAGTGGTTGTACACCGACACGGCGAGAATCTTTTTGGCTTCGACCTGGCCGACGACGTACTCGTCGAGGAACGCTCGCACTTCACGTGGGTTTGGCAGGTTGTCGAAGCTGAGCTCAGCGGTTTCGGTGAGCTCTTCTTCGATGATCTCGTTGCAGAGATCGATGCACTCGTCGCAGATATAGACACCTGGACCAGCAATGAGCTTCTTGACCTGCTTCTGAGACTTGCCGCAGAACGAGCATTTCAACAGTTCGCTGGTCTCACCGAATTTCGCCACTGTTGCTACCCCTCGAGGACTTATCGTTTGCATTGATCCCGACCGAACCCGGGGCGAGACATTGTGCCTCACCCACGCCCCCCGGTCGCGGACCCCACCTATTGATGTGTCAGCGAATCGGGCCTTCCCGGTTGACGCTCTCGCGGGACGTGATCACTGTATCGATGATGCCATACTCCAGCGCTTCATTCGCTTCCATCACGAAATCACGGTCGGTATCAGCATGGATGCGTTCGATTGGCTGGCCTGTGTGCTTGGCCAGGATGCCGTCAAGGATCTCTCGCATGCGCAAAATTTCCTTTGCGGCGAGCTCGAGATCGGTGACCTGGCCGTAGCCAACCTGACCAGATGGCTGGTGCAACAGCACTCGTGAGTGCGGGAGGGCAAGACGCTTGCCCTTGGTGCCAGCAGCGAGCAGGACGGCGGCTGCAGATGCGGCTTGGCCGAGGCAGATCGTGGCAATGTCGTTCTTAATGAACTGCATCGTGTCGTAGATCGCAAACAGCGCCGTAATGTCGCCGCCGGGGCTGTTGATGTAGATGCTGATGTCCTTGTCGGGATTCTCCGACTCGAGGTGGATGAGTTGTGCACAGATGAGGCTGGCGATCTGGTCGTCAATCGGCGTCTGCAGGAAGATGATGTTGTCCTTGAGCATCCGGCTGTAGAGGTCGGATGCGCGCTCGCCGCGGCTGGTCTGCTCGATGACGTTCGGAACCAGGTAGCTCTGCGCGTCGTATGCGACGCGGGGATCGAAGTTCATGACTCGTCTACTTCCTCGGACGTTTCGTCCGTGTCATCGTTTTGGTCATCGTTTTGGTCATCGTTTTGGTCGTCGTTCTGGCCGTCGGTGTCAGCTGCATCACCGGAGTGATCGTGGACATGATTGCCGTCGTCGTCGTGAGTATGGCCGAGAACGAGGTCTTGGTCCATTGCAGTGCCATTTTCGTCGACGAAGTTGACGTTGTGGACGAGCCAGTCGAGCGCCTTGTTCTTTTTGATCTGCGCGAGCAGCTCCGGAACGGCGTCATTCTGCTCGTAGGCCCGGCGGATCTCCTTGGCCTTCTGGCCGTATTGCATTGCCATCCGAGCGTATTCGCCCTCGAGTTCGTGGTCTTCGACTTCGAACGCTTGGGCAACGGCAACCGCACGCAGTGCAAGGTCGGATTTGACGGCATCTTCGGACTGGCCGCGCATCGACTCGATGAACTGCTCGGGCTCTTGACCTGTGGCCTGCATCCACTGAGCAAAGTCGATGCCCTGAGCCTGAAACTGTTGCATCGTGTTCTGCACACGCTGGTTGAGGTCGGAATCGACCATCGACTCGGGTGCTTCGATCTCAGCGAGTCCGGTGAGCGCGGTCGTGATCTTGCTGACGAGGCCCTGACGCATCCGGTTGAGCTTGACTTCCTGCATCGACTCCTTGAGCGAAGCAGTCCACGCGTCGATCGAGTCAAACTCGCCTGTGTTGTCAGAAACCCACTCGTCGGTGAGTTCCGGCATTTCCATCTTCTGGACCGATGCGACCTTGACGATGAAGTCGGCTTCCTCTTCAGTGCCCTTCGGCGATGAAGTAAAAGTCAGTTCGTCACCAGCTGTGGCGCCGGTGAGCTGCTCATCAAAATCGTCGGTCACCCAGCCTTGGCCGAGTTCGTAGTTCCAGTCTTCGGTGTTGAGACCGATGACCTCTTCGCCGTCGCGGGTCGCAGCGAGATCGAGCGTGACAAAGTCGCCGATTTCGGCAGGGCGATCAGCGTCGACGAGCGAGCCGCTCTTGCGGAGCTCAGCCTGACGAGCCTCGTCGAGATCGGCTTCGGTGACGTCGAGTACCGGAAGTTCGATCGTGAGGGAGTCGTAGCCGGGCACTTCGACGACCGGACGGATCGTGCACGTGGCTTCGAACTCGACCGGGCCGGACTCTTGCCCGTCGGTGATCTCGACTTCAGGCGTGGCAATCAAGTCGACGTCGTTCTCACGCACAGCACGGGCGAGGTACTCGGGCACTCCGTCGCGAAGCGCCTGCTCACGAGCCGGACCGATGCCGACTTGAGCTTCGAGCACCTTACGCGGGGCTTTGCCGGGACGAAAGCCAGGGAGGCGGACCTCTTTGGCGATCAGCTTGAATGCCTTGTCGATCTGGGCGTCGAACTCAGCTTCTTCGACTTCGACGTACAGCTTGACTTTGTTGCCCTCGAGGGCTTCTACAGAACTCTTCACAGTGGCCCCAGTGTACCGGTGGGGATCAAGGGTTCGACCCACGGCACCGCCCT